>CBFDTI010000006.1:0-32182 GCA_965612795.1 uncultured bacterium
TTTAATGATACGGCGACCACCGAGATCTACACCTAAGCCTTCGTCTGCAGCGTCAGATGTGTATAAGAGACAGAATATAAGTGGGCTACCGAGTGGATCATTTATGTAGAAGATTATCGTGCCATCGGGTTTTATCTTTGCCACCCGCTGCCCATTCGCATACACGTATGTAGCTTTGATGTTACCATCCCCATCCGTCTCCTGTATAACATTACCCTGCTCATCGTAGTGGTAGATCGTTGTCCCATTGTGTATTTTCTTAATCCTCAACCCATTTGCATCGTACACAAACTTATACACATCATCTGCTGGCGGTGCTGGTGGTGGCACAGGGGGCAACCCCATGATCCCCAATGGTGAGGGAGGTGGTCCCTCTTCCGGTGGAATATATGGATACACTATCTTGACCAACCTATTCTCGTAATCATAGGTAAAGTTACCGATCTTCGTCGTATCACTTCCCACCGTATGCACCTCCTTCACTTGATTGCCATTCTCATCATAAGTATAATAAATCCTCCCATACGGCAATATCTTAACGGAGTCAGCCTGTTACTGCTTAGAAAGCGATAATTCTTTCCTTCATCCCGTCACTGTGCATTGGCATCCTTTTGAGTATATAACATTTACGCTTACGTGATCTAAATCAGTTATCGATCATGCCTTTGGACGTAAATTTAATTATTGGGAAGTTTCCGAAGTTTCTGTTTTTAAGGTATAACACCATATTTGTACATTTTTTATGCTCCTCCTTTCTATTCCATATCTATCCAACTTGGACTCACTTTTTACCCAGTTTAGTTCGTAAATGTTACCATTATCAGTCACTACATAAGGATATATTATGTATGGAAATATTGTCCATGGAGTTTTATCAACTGTATCCCACCACGGTGGGAAAGTAATCTCTGCAATTAATCTATTTATTAACTTATGCTTAGGATTTATCACAGAAATTACTCCGGATGGACCAGTATGATATCCCACATAGATCATTCCCGTGCTATCAATACCAATAATATAAGCGCAACTACCTTTATGCTTCCATATTTTATTCCCCTTGATATCACGAATTTCAAAAAAACTTTCCCGTGTGAGATGCTTTTCAATTGTGTAATACTTCCCGCAAGAATAGAGAAGAGATGCTTTCCCTCTTATGGAAAGCTTACCTGCAAACAGTTTTTTTCTTACATTTCCTAATGAGTCCAATTGTAGCAATGTATCACCAGAGTAAAAATCGTAGAGATATAAAAAACCATCTCTATCTAAGGCGATTGCTCCTTGAGGATACGTGGAAAATATCAATTTAACAACCTCCCACGCTGCTGTATCCTTCACTGTTTTCTCTTGTAAAATTCTAATAACAGTGTCTCTGGTTGAAGCATGTTGAAAAAGTGTCCATCGGCAGCTTCCTTCTGGTTTTCCTCTTGAGATATATAACGAATATAAATATGTAGAGTTAGCAGCAAGCCCTACCAGAGTGCCTTTTTCCTTTCTAAGTTTAAATTTACAAAGGAATTTGCCTGTTGGAGTGAACTTTTTAATATATCCAGAGTCTACCAAATACACATTATTGCTCTCATCTACCGTAAATTGGCTAACTGAGCGATATCCTCCCTCACGATCTAAAGTTTGAACAATCTGCGAATCAGCCTTACCCACAGTGACTGAAAATAACAATTTTTTCTCATATAATTGACCACGATACGTTGGTAAAGGCTCATATTTCCATATAATTAAGCGTCTCCATTTTCTAAATATACTCTTAGGTTCTATTTTTTCTTCTGACAACTCGGGCACTGCCACATAGATTCTGCCTTTATTGTCCACCCTGTAAGAGACTGTACTAGAGAGTGTCATTGCAAAATAGTCTCTTTTTATCTTGAAATCTGCTAAAATACTTCCTACCGGATCGATTTTCAAACATCTAACATGGTCAAGTAATGTATCACCAAAAATGATGTAAAAGTTTCCTTTCGCATCGATTCCTATAAATTCAATAAGAGCACAAGAGTTAACTGGAATTTCTCCTAAATCCAAAATCGGGTCCCCCCATTTGTTTAAAATTTTATCTCCAAATTTTATTCGTCCTCCCGAATGCCAAATTTTTATATAGTAATTTCCTTTGGTTCTAAGCCATCCTAACCTATCGTACTGTGAAGTCAATTCTTTTCCGTATGCGGAGAATTTTATTACGTAATAGTTTGTAAAATCAGCGAATATATTTCCTGCTTCATCTATCTCAATATAATTCCCCCCAAAAACTGTTGGCCATAGGTGTCGAGGGGGTATTTCAAACTCGTATAGTTTCTCACCTTTGGGACTGTAGCAGATGATTTTATGAAAAAGTGGCAGTGTGTCACTCTGTACGACGACTCGCAAAAAGATCAGACCGTATGGTGAAATGGCTATATCAAGTACGTTCCTGCTCTCTGAACAATGGAATTGATATGAAAAGTTGCCTGTAGAATCAAATTTTACCATCCTATTGTTAGCTGGGTCGACAATCCATATATTACCTTCGTTATCCACATTATAGGGTCCGGGAGGCATATACTCTCCTTCTGGCGTCACTGTTCCTAACTTTCCAGGCTCATTTCCCCACTCATCGAATACGAGAAATTTAATTTCCTTATATTCTTCCGATAAAGCAAAGGGAATGAAAGCAAAATATGATAAACAAAAGATAACAACATACTTCATTGTTCCTTTTCCTCCAATTTCTCCATGATAGTTAAGAATATGGGTGGCCCTTTACCTAACTCACGCCAAAAAGGGCTTCTCCACGGGTCATATAATCCGGTTTCCCTCACTTTTTGAAGTTTTCCACTTACTGCTCCCACTGTTTTAATATATCCATTTTTGATATCTGTTATAATTTCTACATGTCCACCCAATGGATCGGCTACAATTATTAAGTCTCCTTCTTTCGGCTTATCGGTAATTTTTATTCCATACTCTTCTGGATATTTCTGTGCTGCTTGCAGTAATCTATAAGTTCCCGGTCCAGGTTCTATTCCCGGTGGTGTAGTGGCAAATCCAAATAGTATTATCCATTTTTCAAATAAATATGTACTTACACCCTCTCTATGCATATCTCGAAGGCATATGCCAACGACAGCACTGCAATCAAGTGCCTTCGGATCTTCACCGTGTATCCAACTCAATCCAGGATGTCCATAAGGCTTACCTATATATTTTCTTGCATACTCTATAAATTGCTTCGCATGTTCTGGTTCTTCCCATTTCCCTTCAACATCGATATACTTTAATGGGTTATTAAAACAATACGTATAAGGGTTGAGTCCCTGTGGATTCTTCCGATTTAACGCTAACTTTGGATGGGTAGAGTAAAGCCTCGGCTCCGGTGTTATCCATCTACCTAACCTCGGATTATAATACCTTGCACCGAAGTAGTAAAGTCCATTCTCATCCTTTTCCTTACCAGTAAATAAGTAGCGGTTTGGCTCTGTCCCCCACTGTGCCTCAAGGTTGCCGAATGGGTCGAACCTGTATCGCTTCACGATGTTGCCCTCCTCATCCGTCTCCTGTATCACATTACCCTGCTCATCGTAGTGGTAGATCACTTCAAGTTTAGTTGATAACACCCTACTCAACCTTCGCATCTTCCGTCATGTATACAGTGGGATTTATGGTGGGTTGTAAATTTAAAAGTACAAGGCTCAAGAAAGAAGCTACCATGTAACCTCCTTCTTAAGATTAAATCAGGATACTCCATCACCACATCCAGTCAACCACCTTCATCTCGCATCACTTGACTTTCGGCAAAACCCCTTATTTAAAGTGGAAAAGGAGCTGACATGAGAACCTTTGCAGTCATTATCCTCTGCTTGATGGCGAGTATCACCGCATATGCAGGTATCATAAGCCCTGCAGTCAAGGGTGGTATCAGCTACAACTGGGTTGACGACTCCTTACAGACCTGGGCTTATGTAGGGGCGGGGCTCTCCATCTCACCCCCTCTTATGCCTGTAGGGTTTTATGGTGATGCTGGGTTGAGCTTTAAAGGTAAAGACCAAGACATCCGCCTAATAGCTGGTGTACACCTACGTGCGATCCCTATGTTTAAGATAGGTGTAGGTGGTGGCTTACACTCACTTAAGCTTGCCGATACAACCAGCACCGCCATCGCACTAAACGGTGATGCCATATTCGCACCACCCATCATGCCAGTGTTTGTCGAGCTCGACATCGACTACGTATTCCGTGCCACCCACAAACTACAGCTGTTATTGTTAGCTGGCTATCGGTTCTAACGATAGACAGCATATCAGGTATGCCACCCCCTATGGTAAACAAGATCGCCCCCAATAGCGTATTGGTATTCAGTGGCAAAGGCGGTGTCGGCAAGAGTACCATCGCTGCCAACATAGCGCTCGGGCTTACCTTACGTGGTAGAGATGTAGGTCTCCTGGATGTAGACATACACGGGCCTAACCTACCCAAAATCCTAGGCGTAGAAGATAAACACCTATCTGTCGACGAACACAACAAAATACACCCTGTAATGGTGACGCCCAAGCTCAAACTTATCTCCATCGCGTATATGTTACCCGACCCTTCCACCCCCATAATCTGGCGTGGCCCTATGAAACACAACGCCATCCGTCAGCTACTTGAACAGGTGGATTGGGGTAAACTCGACTGGTTAATAATCGATTCACCTCCCGGCACGGGTGATGAACCCTTATCAGTAGCACAATTGTTGCCCGCAACCTCTGCAATCGTTGTCACCACACCACAAGAACTTTCGCTACTCGATTGCCGTAAAGCTGTAAATTTTGCCAAACGGCTCAACCTCAAGCTGTTAGGTGTTATAGAGAACATGAGCACCTTGATATGTCCACATTGTGGTAAGCCTATAGATATATTCAGGAGAGGTGGTGGCACCCGCATATCAACTGAAATGGGCATCCCACTACTGGGTAGCATACCGATGGATATCAAAATAGTCGAGGCTTCGGATTACGGTAAACCATTCGTAATCGAGTATCCTGACTCACCTGCCACCCAAGCAATAATGAATGTAGTTGACAAAATGCTACAACTGGAGGTAGCTCCTACCCCCAAGAAAGAGTAGCTACTTCACCACCCTATTCTTCAGCCGAGCTTCAAGGTACCCAAAAAAGAACCGTACCTTCAACAAAAATGGTATCATATCCCTATCATAATAGATACGCATACCTTCTTTCGCAAATATCTTTAGCTCCTCAGTATGTGGTGCCACCTCCCACACATCACCCACCTTACGTATATCCACCGGCACATCTATCGTCTTCTTGTTCGAATGCACCAACACCCTTATGGTAGTATCGTCACCCAAATCAAGTGTACGCAAAAAGTATATCAACGATATAATCGTATGTACATCATGTGGCACCTTCACCGTATCACCATCGTATATGGCGAGTAATGATTCACTTGCAGGGACAAACCTCGCCCTCGTACGGCGTCGATAATTACCTTCGTGTACACTATCCTCGTAGTACATAACACGGAAGCTGGTATCCGTCAACACCTCATACATATCCGCCACTTTATAGAACCAACTAACTATACCCGTAGTCTGCTGTATCTCACAGAACCGCAAGGTATCACCCATCTTCTCATACTCCAACTTTATATACCCCGCCTTTATGGGGCCAAAATACGCATCATACTCCAACACCTCTTGTGTAAACGGTAACACAACCAGCCACACCAGCAATATCAGTTATCCTCCAGATACTTTGCCAACCACTTAAACTTACTACGTATAAGGTTAGCCTCCAGCTCCCACAACTGCGTATCACTACGTACCTGTGGCCCTGTCAGCAGCTTATCTATCGGGTATTTAGATATACGTTCGAGTATACCTTTCACCATAGGTTTGTATACCTCAGTATCGAGCCCCAACAACCTCCATGCACGTTCAACATCACCCATAAGTGATAACATCCCTTTAACCAATGCCACCAGCACCGCATGGTAATCAGGCTTCACTGACGACTTCACCACCATATACCTACCATCGAGCAACCCCACTAACTTCTTACCAAACTCAACCGCCTCACCCTCTATAACCCAGTATATTCCTTGCAACTCCTCAGGTGCCAGCGCAAACGGAAACGAATAGACTGGATGTACCGCCACAGATCGCCCATGCTCCAGTATACTTGCGGGATATGCACCACTCGTATGTGCAAGCACAAGATGTTTGGGTAACTTACCCAACTTCTGTCGTACATCCCTTATCACATCATCCGGTACCGTAAGGATTACAGCGTCTGCTGATTTAACCTGCTCATAAGTGGCTACCCTCCCCCCTATCTCCTCGGCTAACCCATGTGCTTTGTCACGATCCCTTGATACCAAAAGAAGATCCACCCCCTTTCGGGCTAACCCCTTTGCAACCGTCACCCCTACATTCCCCAACCCCACTATAGCGATTATCATCTAATCCAATACTTGCGGTCGAGCGTCCGATATTGGATTGCTTCACCAACGTGTTCGGGTCGAATCCTATCACTGCCTTCCAAGTCCGCTATCGTTCTTGCCACCTTGATTATCCTCGTGTATGCACGTGCAGAGAACCCAAACTGCTCTATCGCAGTACGTAACAAACCTTCCGCTGTACTATCGAGCTCACAATACCTCTCCAGTAGCTTACCCGATAGCTGTGCATTCGAGTATATGCCAACATCTTTGTAGCGCTCAAGTTGCCGTCGCCTCGCCTCTGTCACACGTTCACGTATTTTGGACGACGGTTCACCTACACTTTTACTACGTAGCTCATCGAATGTAAGTGCTGGCACCTCAATATGTATATCGATACGATCAAGTAGCGGGCCCGATATCTTCGACACATATCGCTGTATAGCTGCAGGCGTACACGTACAGTTATGCCGTGGATCACCAAAGTACCCACACGGACATGGGTTCATAGCAGCCACCAACATAAATCTTGCCGGAAACGTCACCCTCATAGTTGCACGTGATATAGTAACCTCACCATCCTCCATCGGCTGTCGTAACGCCTCCAACACGCGGCGGTTGAACTCAGGAAACTCATCCAAAAACAACACCCCATTATGGGCGAGGCTCACCTCACCCGGTGTTGGGAAGTGCCCACCCCCTATAAGTCCCGCATCCGATATCGTATGATGTGGCGCCCTAAACGGGCGCACCCCCACCAGCGCCTGCTCTCTACCCAACAAACCCGCCACACTATGTACCTTAGTGGTTTCAAGTGCCTCCTCCAAGCTAAGTGGTGGCAATATTGTCGGCAACCGCTTAGCGAGCATCGTCTTACCCGCACCAGGTGGCCCAATCATCAACACATTATGTCCACCAGCAGCCGCTATCTCGAGTGCACGTTTGGCACCCTCCTGCCCCCTAACGTCCTGGAAATCGACATCATACACACGTGCACGCTCCCATATCGAATCGATATCCATGCTATGTGGTTGTATGTCCAGCACACCGTTAAGAAACGATACCGCCTCCAACAGACTATCAACCGGATATACGGTTACGCCCTTCACGATAGCTGCCTCGTTAGCATTATCACGTGGTACAATAAACTTATCAAACCCCTTCGAATGTGCCGATATTGTAACCGGTAACACACCACGTACACCACGTACTCTGCCGTCAAGTGATAGCTCACCCAATACCACAAACTCATCCAGATTGGCATTTATCACACCAGCCGCTTTCAAGATACCCAATGCTATAGGTAGGTCAAACGCCGACCCTTCCTTACGTATATCGGCGGGTGCAAGGTTTATCGTTATCTTGCCGATTGGAAAATCCAGTCCACTGTTTTTGATAGCCATCTCTACACGGTTACGTGACTCTTTTATAGCGCTGTCGGGTAACCCAACCGTAGAAAAAGAAGGTAACCCTTTGGATATATCAACTTCCACATTAACAATGTATCCCTCAATCCCTACAACAGTGCTTGAATTCACACGCGCTATCATCCACCTACACGGAATGCATCCACAATATGCTCGATAGATGGGTTACCATCCTTTGGCCAGCTCACCCCTATAACGTCAAACCTTACGTAAGTCTTATCCCACAGATTATGTTCTACTAGATACTGTTTTGCCATCTTTATCAGTTGTTGCTTCTTACGTGTGGTGATACTTTCAAAGGGGTGCCCAAACTGCTGCTCACGTCTTGTCTTTACTTCGATAAAAACTATCACACCATCCTTGTGGCAGACGATGTCCAGCTCACCGCGTTTCTTGCGGTAGTTACGTGACAGTATTTCGTAACCATTAAGCTGCAAATAGCGGAGGGCGACGAGTTCACCCTCATCCCCGACTGTATAAAGGGATGGCTCCGCCATTTTAACACCCCCTCTATTGTCAAAACCTTTCTTACTGGTTTATAGTTAACCCTATAAATAGGTAACGGCCCCAACTGTAACAACTTATTGATATGCTCACGTGTGGGGTAACCTTTATGTTGTGCAAACCCATAATCCGGGAAAAATATATCATAGATTTCCATCACCCTATCACGTATAACTTTTGCCACTATAGAAGCGGCAGCTATATTAAGTGACTTCGCATCACCTTTCACTATACCCTGTTGTGGAAACGGTAACTCATACGGTATTTCGTAACCATCCACCAGCAACATGTTAGGCTTTACCTTTAACTTTTTTATTGCACGTAACATTGCGAGATAGCTCGCATACCTGATGTTGAAACGTGCCACCTCCTCCGGTGACGCCCATCCATAACACCAATCCACAGCATGCTGTTTGATAGCCTGGAACAGTGACTCACGTGCAGTAGGGGTTAGTGTCTTGCTATCCCTAACTTTAATTTCACAGAACGGCGGCAGTATCACCACCGCAGCAACTACTGGCCCGGCCAGCGGTCCACAGCCTGCTTCATCCACACCTGCAACTAACAGGTCATCCTTCCATAGTTGTAACTCGACAGCCGTCATTTACGCTCTTTTATTTTGGCAGCTTTACCCTTCTTACCGCGTAGGTAGTAGAGTTTAGCACGTCGCACCTTACCCCGTTTTAATACCTGCAATTTCACAAGATTAGGTGAATACAGTGGGAATATGCGTTCCACACCATACCCATGTACAACCTTACGTACGGTGATGGTTCGCCTGATGCCTGCACCTTTGATCGCAATAACGACACCCTCAAATGGATGTATCTTCTCCTTGTCACCTTCGATCATCCGCATATAAACTCTTACGGTATCGCCGGGCCCAAACTCCTCTATCTCCTTACCCTTAGTAGCTTCCTGTAGCAACTCTTTTTCTATATCTTCCAACCTAATTCTTGGCGTCGCCGTCGCTTCCATAGTTCTGTCCTTTCTTTCCTCTTTTCTTTCCTCCATTTTTCTATCCTCCCATGGTCTCCTGATAATAAAACTTCGGGTACCTTCCACCCCATGAACTCAACCGGCCTCGTATAATGGGGTGCATCCAGCAGCTCATCAACAAATGAATCCGTAAGCGCCGATTCTATATCACCTATCACACCTGGTAGCAATCTCACCAAACTATCAATTATCACCAGGGCGGCAGGTTCGCCCCCTGATAATACATAATCACCTACAGATATCTCGTCATCCACCAGATGTTCACGTACACGTTCGTCCACCCCTTTGTAACGCCCACATATAATGATAATGTGTTCGCGGTTGAGATACTCCTTAACCACATCCTGTCGCCATAACCTACCCTGTGGTGACAATAATACACGCCAGGTTTTGGGTGTCGAAAGTGCCTCCAACGCCCGATATATGGGTTCGATACGAAATATCATACCAGTACCGCCACCATAAGGGTAATCGTCCACTTTCTTGTGCTTATCCGTGGAGTAATCCCTTAGATTATGTACCTTTATCTCAACAACCCCTTTATCAAGCGCTTTTTTAATATTCCCTACCCTGAAGGGGGATTCGAAGAATTCAGGGAAGATGGTGAGGATCTCTATCTTCATTACTCAATAATCTCAACCATCGCCCTCTTACCCTGTTTGAGGGCGGCAGCAGCTACTATCGAACGGATGGCACGCGCCATCCTACCTTCACGCCCTATTACCTTACCCAAATCGGCCTTATCAACACGAAGCTCATATACGACAGTACGTTCGCCTTCTATCTCGGTGATGTTGACAGCATCTGGATAATCTACAAGGGCCTTAACGATCGCTGTTATCAGTTCCTTCACGTTCATCGTCGCCTCCTGTTTCTAATAGTTTCTCTTTCTCTTTCAAGCTACGCAAAACACGTTCATACAAACGTAAGACACGGTTAGTAGGTTGGGCACCCTTCTTTAGCCACTCCTTAAACCGGTCAACGTCAAGCTTCAACTCTTCCCCCCGTAGGGGGTCGTAATACCCCAGAATCTCTATAAACTTACCATCACGGGGTGCACGTGCATCAGCCACTACTATACGGTAATGTGGGCGATTACGTTTACCCATACGCATTAAGCGGATCCTCACCATCTTCCCTCCAAATAAGTTATATCAATAAATTAAACAACTACTCTGCTTGTCAACAACGCGCCTGGGAGGACTCGAACCCCCAACCAGCGGATCCGTAATCCGCCGCTCTATCCAATTGAGCTACAGGCGCATCACTTAAGGATTATCTCAATCCTTGCTGGTATACCATTTAAGCTTGCGTCTGCTATCTGTTGAGAGCGGTAACCAATACTTATAATTACTAATTCGTTAAGTGGTAAAGATAATCCAACTTCAAAATCCGTCAATATATCACCACCTATGAACACAACGTGTGGCTCACCGTAAAAATATAGGCGCTTGATTAGCGGTACACGTAGAAGTAGCCCAAGATCGAACCCCCAACTGGATTCACCTTCAAGGTAGTAACCGCGTGCACCGAGCTTACCGATCAGCTCATAATGCGGTAGAAACTGATATATAAGGTGGAACCCCACCTCCGACAGCCGTTGCGTAACATCAGGTGCCACAGTTTCGGTATATCCACGATACACGAAGCTGAGTCCACCCCGTGGTAACATGAACCACAACACCCGTAGAGCGATTGTAGGTATACTACTATCGTAACCCAATGTATGTTGATACCCAAATGCCAAGTTTAACCTATTCTGTAGCTCAAGCTTACTTGCCCTACGTGGCTGATACCCATAATACGGGGGTGGCGGCAGGTAGTATGGATAGTAATAGGGATAATAATGATAATGATACACGTAGTAGTAATGGTAATCACCCGGTACCTCCTCTGGGGGTGGTGTCTCGGGTTGCTTCGATTTTAGCTTTTTGAAGAAGTCACCAAGTTTACTCTTTTTCTCAGATTCCTGTTTGGTGGTATCCGAACCTTCCTCTCCTTCGGTGGCCACCTGTAAACTCTGTGTAGCCTGTATTTCTGTCTGTGGTTGATAATCCACTTTATGGAACAGCTCAGTCACCTTACCTCTACGGGTTACTACGGTTGTGGCTTTCTGTTGGGTTTTGGTGAACTCTTTCTTTTTTGTAACTTCCTTAGAAGGGGTAGTCTTTTTCGAACCCACTTTTTCGACCTTCTCCACCTTCGTTTGCCCCTTTTTGGTATCGCTCTCTTTCTTTATCTCCTTAGCCATAACTGAACTACTCAAAAATATAACCAACAAGAAAGTGTTCCACCACTTCATTTTACCCCCATCATTATAAACTTACTTAACTTCATATGATGTCAACATAATCTATCACGTATTTATCAACAGAACTGGCGGTTGACGATCGATTTGAACTTACATATTAAAATATGAGGTTTCTGAAATTATTGACTTTATCTGCTGTTGTTTTATTATCATGTCTACCGATGCATGTAGCTGAACGTAAGAAATCACCGGAAGAGGTGGCTCAGCTCGCATTTGCTGCATTTCTGCGAAACGATTGGGATACGTTCCTAAAATACGTGGATACCTCCACATGGGATAATATAATATCAGACGAACTCGACCGCACCACTATTTACAAACAGCTATTACCCAAAGCGTTTCGTGACGCCAAGTCCGAGGTCGGCACGTATGGTGAATGGCGTATCGTACACTCCTCCATAACATCTGATACCAGTGCCACTGTCATAATAGCTACCGATAAAGGAAGGATTGACATACACCTGCGCAAGGTTGACAGCGACTGGAAAATAGTATTACCGTGATGCCATACTTCTATATCCCCAAACCCAACATCAGGGGTGGGTTGGCGATATTCACCCCAGAGGAGAGTCACCACATACGTGACGTGTTACGTCATCGACAAGGTGACATAATCAAGGCAGTCGATGGTGAAGGTACCCTCTATGAAATAGAACTTATACGATGTGAGAAACGCAAACCAGTCGAAGGTAAAATAATAGCCAGCCAATACTTTGAAGACGATCTCACTACACGGGTGACACTCGCCTGTGCTATACCGAAGAAAAACCGTATGGACATACTTGTTGAGAAAACCACAGAGATAGGGGTAGCGGAGATCATACCAATGATAACAGAACGTACCGAAAACACACGTGCAAGGATAGCACGTTGGAACAAAATTGCCATCAACGCCATCAAGCAAGCTCGTAGGTTCCACCTGCCAGTTATCCGCAAGGCACATAGGTTCGATGAGGTGCTGGATATGCTTGACGCTTATGATATCGGTGTGATAGCTGCCACCACCGGCGAAAGATACAGGTTACGCGATGTGTTACAGAATAAACATAAGATACTGGCACTTGTAGGGCCAGAAGGTGACTTTACAAAAGATGAATTAGAGTTATCTATTAAGAAAGGGTTTATCCCTGTAAGCTTAGGACGTTACGTTCTACGCACAGAAACGGCAGGTATTGTGATTGTAGCAACAATATTATATGAATTAAATGAAATCCAAAAAGGAGGCACATGATACGAGTAGAAGCGCAACCGGGTGAGAGTTTTGAGTCCCTTTTTCGTCGATTTAAGCGCATCATAGAGAGGGACCGCATACTTTCAGAGTATAAGAAACATCAGGTATATGAGAAACCCAGCGAGATAAGAAGAAAGATCAAACTTAAGAAAGAGTGGGAACGCAAGAAGGCACGCCTCGCCAGCAAAAAGCCGTAATGCCACGCCCTGTCGAGGAGATCCTCGAATTTGACAAGATCAAATCCAAACTACGCAGTTTATGTGTCACCCATAAAGGTAAGCAGCTGGTGGACGAACTTTCTCCACTTCAAGATAAACCGTCCATTGAGTATCGGTTGAACTTCACCCGCGAGGTGATGGAATGGCGTCACCAACATGGCGAGTTACCGATACCACAGGATGAGGAGGTACTTAAGTTGTTACAATTATTGGATAAAGGTGACCCCCCTCCGGTTGAGCAGTTACTGGCATTCGTGAGCTGGGCTGATAGTATCAGCGAGCTCAAACGCTTATTCACCAAGGAGTTTCCGCTACTATACGAGTTCAGCACCAGCATACTACCGGTGGATGTACCTGCAAACAAGATACGTCAACATGTTGACGAGAACGGTATCAAACCTTCTTCGTCACCAAAACTTATGTCAATATTGCGTCGCATACGTGAGCTCGAGGAAGCCATCCGCTACAAGTTAAGTGATTACCTGCAACTACCCTATCTACAGGAACCCATAATCGTGCAGCGTTTAGGACGCTACGTGATACCGGTGAAGATGGGTACACAGAGCAAAATAAAGGGTATCACCATAGCGCTGTCAGCTACCGAACACACCGCATTCGTTGAACCCATGGATGTACTGCATTTAAATAATGAGTTGCTCGAACTCCAAAAGGAGAAAGAGGTTGAAGAGCTTCGAATTATATTGGAGATCATGGACCAGTTACGTGCAAACCGTCTACCTATAGAGCATGACCTCATACTCGTAGGTAAGCTGGACCTCACCAACGCCAAGGCCGGGTTAGCGCTTGAAATAGATGCCCGCATACCGAAGGTAGTTGAGCCCGGCAACCCACTCATAATGCGTGAAGCACGTCATCCATTGCTCATCTATCAGAAGGAAGTTGTACCGTTGGATATCGAGGTAGGTAAAGACTTCACGTTATTGCTTATCACAGGCCCCAACATGGGCGGTAAAACTGTAGCCCTGAAGACGGTCGGCTTAATATCATTAATGGTACTCTCTGGTATACCAGCACCGTTGAGTGAGGACAGTGAAATACCAATCTGGGATAGAATATTTGTCGACATAGGTGAAGAGTTACCAGTAGGTTATGATCTATCGACATCATCTGCTCACATAGAGGGGCTCAAAACCATATATCGGGAGGCTACATCCAGATCGCTTGCACTCATCGACGAGATTGGCCGCGGTACCGATCCCGAAGAGGGTAGTGCGCTGGGTTTCGCATTCATGGAGCGCTTCGTAGCAAAGGGTATCAAAACATTGGTCACCACCCACTACTCTAGGCTGAAGGTATGGGTAGCGAACGCCGACGGTATGGAGAACGGTGCTATGGGCTTCAGGGATGGTGTACCCACGTATCGGTTGACCATAGGTATAGCAAGCAGCTCGTATGGGTTAGAGCTTGCAAACCGCTTACACGTACCTGATATTATTCTCAAACGCGCATACTCGTTGATGGACCCGAAGACTGTGCGATTAGATCAGCTACTACGTACGTTGGAGGAGCAACGCACGTACTGGGAGATGAAACACCGTGAACTACTCGAGAAAGAGGCAACATTAAAATCGAAGGAGGCCACCCTTTCCATCAGAGAGGAGAAAGCACGTAACATCCTTCGTGAGGCTGCCAAAATAAAACGTGAGGCACTACTCGAAGGGCGTGCCATAATCGAAAACCTCATCCGTGAGATACGTGAACATCAAGCCAGCAAAGAATCTATCCGCAAGGTAAAATCTACAATCCACAAACTACTAGAACCCGCAGCAGAGGACGAACCCGTCCATCCACATACGCTAAACAAAGGCGATAAAGTATTGGTGAAGACACTCGGTATCTACGGTAAAGTTGAGGATATCAAAGATGATGAAGCCATCGTACGTGTAAACAATGTCACGTTTAGGTTGAAACTTGCGTACCTGGAGAAAGTCGACATCCATGAGGTGGAGCAACCCAAAGTGAAGCTAAAATTCAGCCACAAACGCGATTTACCACCGGTGTTGGACTTACATGGGGTTACACGTGAGGAAGCACTGAGACGGCTCGACAAGTATATCGATGATGCACAACTGTTGGGTGTGGAGGTGTTCAAAATATCGCACGGTATAGGTAAAGGTATACTATTAACCGCCATAAGGGAAAGATTAGCAAAAGATCCACGGGTGGCAAGCTTTGCACCCGGGGCACCCGCCGAAGGAGGTGATGGTGTAACATGGGTTTACCTAAAACCTGCTTAGGAGGGTATAATGATGTGGCGTAAACAGGTAGTAACACCGGACGAGATGCGTAAGCTGGATAGCTGGGCAATTAATGAGTTAGGCATACCCGGTATCGTATTAATGGAAAACGCTGCACGTGGTACAGCAAACTTAATAGCAGAGAGGTACCCACCACCCAAGAAAATAGCGATATTTGTTGGTAGAGGTAACAACGGAGGTGATGGGCTTGCAGTTGGACGGTGGCTTAAAGCCATGGGTTACGAAGTCGACATATTCGCATTCTCAATGGATCTCAGAGGTGATGCACTCACCAACCTCAACATCCTACGTCAGCTGCGGTTTGATATAAAGCTTATCGAGTCAGCTGACGCTGTACCATGGCAGAAAGGTTGGGATATAATAGTAGATGCAATTTTCGGTACAGGATTTAAGGGGCAGTTAGCTCCGCTATTTCGTGAGGTGATCGCAAGGATAAACGCACATCCCGCACATAAGGTTGCAATCGATATACCATCGGGAGTGGATGCATCCACCGGCGAGGTAGCAGACATTGCAGTAAGAGCTGACCTCACATGTACGATGGGGTTAGCTAAGGTGGGGTTCTTCTTCCCTCCCGCTATCGACTACGTAGGTGAACTTAAGGTGATCGACCTCGGTGTGATGTTCGAAGATATAGCCGATGTACATATTGTTGACCGTGAAGTAATCGCCAACCTGCTACCCAACCGCCCCGTTTGGGGACATAAAGGTACATTTGGTAAAGTGTTAGTAATCGCAGGGTCGCCGGGATTCACTGGTGCGGCAACACTCGCAAGCTTATCCGCACTTAAAATAGGTGCTGGCCTCGTGTATCTAGCTATACCCAGAAGTTTAAACCCCATCTTAGAGGTTAAAGCTACGGAGGTGGTAACCGTACCGCTGCCAGAGACTGAGGATATGCTACTCAGTGTAGATGCATGTGATATGTTACTCAATATGTTGGACAACATGGACGCATTGGTCATAGGACCAGGCCTAGGTAGGTCGCACACATTACGTGAGTTGATACTCAAAATTATAGATCACAACGAACATGTACCTATGCTCATAGATGCGGATGGGTTGAATAACCTCAGCTGGCAAGACATCACACGTATTAAAGCGCCTTTCGTGGTGACCCCACATCCAGGCGAATTGTCACGTCTGATCAACAAAGAAGTCGATGAGATACTGAAAGCTCCGCTTAATCTCACACGTGAGCTATCACGTGAGATAACGGGTGTGCTAGTATTGAAAGGTGCACCTACACTTATCGCGCACCAAGGTAAGGTATACATCAATCCAGTTTATGATTCGGCGCTCGCCACCGCAGGTAGTGGCGACGTATTGAGTGGCATAATAGGTGGCCTTATGGGTATGGGTGTAAACGTGCCCGATGCTGCACTATTGGGTGTGTATATACATGGGGAAGCTGGCAGGATAGCCGGTAGCAAGCTTACCCCATATAGTGTAATAGCTGGCGATATTATGGCCAACATACATGTGGTGGTGGACCACATCATTCAGGGAGGTATAGATGGTGGAATTATTAGAAGAGGTACGCAGTAAAGGGGTAAAGTTTATCCAGCTATGGTTTGTGGACTTACCCGGTATCCTGAAAAGTGTCACGATACCGGTGACCCAACTAAAACGTGCGCTGGAAGATGGTATAACGTTTGATGGTTCCTCAATAGAGGGGTTCACCAGGATACACGAAAGCGATATGGTACTACGTGCGATACCGGAGACGTTCACAATATTGCCGTGGAACCCACAAGCTGGTAGGATGTTTGCACAGGTGTTGAAACCTGACGGTACACCCTATGAGGGTGATCCAAGAAACATACTCAAACGTAACCTAGACGAGGCAAAATCGATGGGTTTCACGTTCTATATAGGGCCGGAGATTGAATATTTCTATTTCAAATCACAAAGTGTACCTGAGGTGTTAGATCATGGTGGCTATTTCGATAATACGCCACCAGATATCGGTGAACGCATCCGTATGCGTACGGTGGAGACACTCAAAGCGATGGGTATCGAAGTGGAAGCCACTCATCATGAGGTAGCACCCAGCCAGCACGAGATCGACCTCGTCTATGCAGAGGCGATGGAGATGGCGGATCGCATCATAACCACAAAGTATGTGATTAAAGAGATTGCACAGGAAGAGGGTTATTACGCATCGTTTATGCCCAAACCGCTGTTCGGTCAAAATGGCAGCGGTATGCATCTACACTTTTCGTTATTTAGAGGTAACGAAAATGCATTCTATGAAGCTGACGGCAACCTGTCAGAGATAGGTAAGAAGTTTATTGCAGGCTTGTTGCAGCATATCAAGGAGATAACATTGATACTTAACCAGTGGGAGAACTCCTACAAACGGTTGGTACCCGGTTATGAAGCACCGGTTTACATATCATGGGCAAGAAAGAACCGATCCACCCTTATAAGGGTGCCACACTATTCACAATATCGTAAAGAAGCGGCACGTGCAGAATTGCGTAGCCCAGATCCAGCCACTAACCCATACTTGGCGTTTGCAGCCATCCTACAGGCAGGGCTTGAAGGCATACGTAAAGGCTATGAATTACCACCTCCTATAGAGGCGAACATCTACGAGATGAGCATAGACGAACGTAAAGCCGCTGGAATAGAGGATCTACCGGGTAGCCTCGGTGAAGCCATATACTATGCGGAAAGGTCGGAACTTTTGCGACGTACGTTGGGTGAGGAAACCTTCATCAAATACATAAGGAACCGCAGAATGCTATGGGAGACCTATCGTGCACGTATCAACCAATATGAGATAGAAAAGTACTTACCGATACTTTAGGATGGAGATTAAAAAGATCAAAGAACATAATGGCTATTACAAAGTGCTTCTAACCAATGGCGAGGAGATGAAACTATTACCCGAGGTGGTAAGGAAATACGACTTAGCCGAGGGTAAAGAGATAACACCTGAACTGTTATCCGAAATAAAGCGTAGCGAGCTGTACGAAGAGGCACGTCGCTATCTGTTACGTATATTTGAGTACCGACCTTACACCGAGAGCGAGGTGAAACATAAACTCGAAAGGCGTGGCATCGACCCCGAAATCATAAAACAGTTGATAACGCAGTTCAAGCAGTCCGGGCTCATAGATGATTATAAGTTTGCAAAGGATTGGATAGAAACACGTGGGTTTAGGTTTGGTGTGTATCGATTACGCAGTGAGCTGCTACGTAAGGGGGTGGCACCTGAAATCATAGACAAGGCATTGACGGATGCGGAGATACCCGACCCTTACGAGTTGGCGCGTCGGCTCGCTATGAGGAGGTTAAAACAGCTACCGGCATCGTTACCAACTGATAAGAAAGCACGTAGGTTGATGGCATTCCTTGCACGTAGGGGGATAAATTATGAAACCATAGTTGAGGTGATCAAAGAGGTGCTAAGCAAATGATAGCTATATTTATGGCACTCATCTCGGTAATATACGTAGGGCGAGTTGAAGGTACCATAGACCCTATGAGTGCCAGCTATGTGGCACGTTTGATAGAAGAGGGCGAATCCGCGGATGCCACATTAATAGTGCTAGAACTTGACACCCCTGGTGGGTTGTTAGAATCCATGGAGTCGATAGTTAAGTCAATCCTTAACGCACACGTACCTATAGCTGTGTATGTAGCGCCAGCAGGTGCACGTGCTGCATCTGCAGGTGTATTTATAGTGTTAGCCGGACACATAGCAGCGATGGCACCCGGTACCAATATCGGGGCAGCACACCCAGTAGCCATGGGGGAGGGTGAGCTATCTGAGGAGATGAAACAGAAGATCGAACAGTACGCAGCATCCTATATCGAGGCTATTGCCAGCAAACGCGGTCGTAACGTGGAATGGGCCAAAAAGGCGGTACTTGAGAGCAAATCCATAACCGCGGAGGAAGCAAAAAGGTTAGATGTTATAGACATAGTGGCGGAAAATAGGGATGAACTCCTACATAAGTTAAACGGCTGGAAAGTAAAAATCAACAGCGAACAACGTACCATCAAAACTGAAGGTGAAGATATTGTCGTAGTACCATGGTTGTTCAAGGAAAAGTTCTTCCACGTATTGTCCAACCCCAACATTGCATATGTATTACTTATACTTGGAATATATGGGTTGATATTTGAGTTCGCACACCCCGGTGCAATATTGCCGGGTGTGTTTGGGTCGATCTCATTGATATTGGCATTTTTGGGGTTACATATTCTGCCGATAAATTTTGCAGGTGTAATGTTGATAATATTAGGGGTGGGATTATTTGTAATGGAAGCACTTACACCAACATATGGACCGTTTACTATAGGAGGGATAGTGGCACTTACGTTGGGCTCAATATTGTTAATACCACGTGGCGAGGTACCCCCAGCGTTTAGGATATCACCATGGTTAATTTTTGTGGTAGTATTTATGACGGCGTCCTTCTTTGTGTTTGCATTAACCAAAGCGTTTATGACCAGACGCAAGAAACCACGTACGGGTATGGAGGGTATCATAGGTGAGAAAGGGGTTGTACGTGAACCCATCACTCCCACCAAGGAGGGTACCGTCTTCGTACAGGGTACGTTGTGGAAAGCTACCAGTGACGTTAAACTTACCAAAGGTACAAAGATAAAGGTGACAGGCATAGATGGGCTAGTGTTGAAGGTCGAACCACTAAATAACAAAGTTGCTGATAATCGCAGTTAGTTGGTTAAATGTAGCTTGTTTGTTTTTGCGAGTTAGGTAAAAGATTTCAACATCCCTACGATGTTTGATAGAAGTTACAAATGGTAGCTTAGATTTAGTGAGTGTAGCAATGAATAAGTTAGGTAGATCGAGTGCCTCAAGTACTGCACGTTGAAATTTGTCAGATAACAGCTCCATTTTACCTATCTCATCCACGACGATAGGATGTCCCATACGGATGGCGGTCTCGATAGCTTTCACTCCGATCTGGTTGAGTACGTCAACATTTACACCGTATTTACCCACGTGCGGCATATCTTTAAACTCTATATGTGCAAATACCGCACGTTCGTTGGTATCAATACGTACGATTTCGAACCCCACACGTTTACCGTTGGTATCACGTAACTCTTGTGTATAGAAGCCAGCTGGGTTGATAAGATGTGGCAACAAGCGCTTTATGAGCGTGGTTTTACCAACACCGGGGTTACCGGTGATGAGAAAGTTATTAGGCATCAACCCATGACGGAGCTGGCAAACTCCTTAAGTGGTAAGGTGTTGATGACATCGGCTTTCGTCAACCACGCACGACGTGCTACACCGATACCAAACCTTATGTGGTTCATCATACCCACATTGTGGGCATCAGATCCTATCACTATCTTAATACCTAACTCCTTAGCACGCATGGCATCGATATCAGTGAGGTCGAGCCTATCATAGTAAGCGTTGATCTCGAGGATAACGCCCTCCTCTCGCGCTACCTGCATTACACGGTCAAGGTCTACGCGATAACCTTCACGCTTGGAGATCAACCTACCTCGTGGATGTGCCAGTATCTTGATTTTCGGATGTCTTATGGCTTTGATGATGGCGGGCGTCATATCGAAATCTTTCGGAAATATATGTACAGCGGCGATGGCGAAGTCGAGTGCATCGAGCACCTTAGAATCCACCATGAGGTCACCGTCACGGTTGATATCAACTTCGAGTGATTGAAATATTTTAATATTATATTGGGATTCGAGGGGGTCGCATTCCTTACGACGTTTGGCGAGCATCTCCAACGTAAAGTTACGATCTGAGCGCGGTATGTGTGAATGATCCGCCAACACTATATATTCGTAACCAAGCTGTTTAGCACGTGCAACCAGCTCAGCAATCGACGATACACCGTCCGAATATGGGGTATGGATGTGGGTATCACCCTTTAAGTCATCGTATCCGATGAGCTGCGGCAATTTACCCTGTTGGGCGAGCTCAACCTCCCCCCTATCTTCACGCATCTCAGGCGGTATCCATGGTAGGTTAAGTGCACCGTAAACTTCCTCTTCGGTGACACCTGCTATCTTTTTGTCACCTTCAAACACTCCATACTCGCTGATCTTCCAGCCTCTCGCACGTGCAATAGTACGTAGTTTGATGTTGTGGGGTTTGGATCCCGTGAAATACTGAAGTGCAGCACCGAAACTCTCCTTAGGTACGACACGTAAGTCAACCTGATAGCCACCCCTGACGATGATCGATCCCTTCGTGCTGCCTTGTGCAAGAACTCGTTCTACCCGTGGGTAATTTACGAAGTGGTCGATCAGCTCCTCTCCCTTGTCGTAGGTAGTCAATATGTCGATATCGCCAACAGTCTCCTTCATCCTGCGCAATGAACCCGCTGGTGAGATGTTGGTTACGGGATATTGTTTCAGGTATTCGATAAGATCCTCCACAAGTGGTAACGCGATACCCAACGGTATGCGGCCACGGGAGCGGTCGAAAAATTCCAACCCCTTCTTGATGTTGTCGACTTTCTTTTTGCCCATGCCGGGAAGCTTCTCAAGCGACCCATCCTTGAGTACACGTTCAAGGTCTTGACGGGTTTTGACGCCTAACTTTTCGTACACTAATTTTAAGGTTTTGGGGCCCAACCCAGGTACCTCCATCAATTTCAGCAAATCAGGTGGCACATCCTGCATCGCCTCTTCGTATTTGTGCATCCTACCGGTCTCTATGTACTCGGCGATCTTCTTGGCGATACCCTCACCTATACCGGGTACGTTGCGGAGCTCACCCCTCTTGTAGATATCGGTGATATCCTCAGGTAGGTCACGCAGTATACGAGCTACCTTGCGATAGGCGTTAACCTTGAACGGTAGTTCACCTTTGAATTCGAGTGCATCCGCTATCCTCTCGAAGATTTCGGCCAGCTCAGCGTTCTTCATCCACCGATCTTTATCGGATTACATAATGAAGTTTTGGGTGTCGCATAGGGACAAAACTGTAGCACAAAATCGACCGCCGTATTCTCGTCGGGTGCCTCGTAGATGATAGCGAAGTCGGGTTTACCGAAAAGCTCCAGGAATTCGCGTATCTTGATATCATCGGGCACCTTGAAGGACTTGAGGAAATCGAGGAACTCACGCGCTTTACCGGGGATCACATCCAATGTGGTTATGAATAACATTCTATCCTCCTTTATTTTAAAATTATGTTGCGATAAACTGTCGTCAATGAGCAATAGAGGGGGCTCATTCTTGTCAGGTAACCAGTATCGTGGTTGACACTTCATGAATATCCGTATTAAAAATAGATGTGGGTTATAGCTATTTTCTTATTCACAGGTATCCCTAAGGTGACCCCATACTTACGACAGTTTTACACCAAGTATGATAAGCACAAAGTGATTAAGGTATGGATCTACTTCGATGATCGCAACGTGGACACGGAGATTGTACAACTCAAAAATATAGGATGCGATTTTGTTTATTACTCAGGATGCCTCAACGCGGCCGTCTTCCGTATGCCGATCGATAAGCTACCTGAGGTATCAAACCTCAGCAAAGTCAAGCTTATCGATAAGGTTAAACTATTAGTGGCCCCGTTGCCTGAAGTCGAACATCCACTAAAGAGCTTACCGTATGGTGCATCTTATCGCCAGCTGGTACAACTTAACATCCCCAAGCTACACGAGCTTGGCTATACAGGTAGCGGTGTGAAGATTGGTATACTTGATACGGGGTTTGATTGGATCCGTATCGTATCAGATGACCAGATTATCGCCACTTATGACTTCATATGGGATGACGATGACGTGATGTATCAACCTGATGAGTTTATGCTCAATATAGGGGATACCACGGTATTTATGCAGGATATCTGGTTACGTGAACAGCTACGCCATGGTACGGGTATGCTATCCTTAATAGCTGGTACGTTTACGGATAAACTCATAGGGGCGGCGTTTGGTGCAAGCTTCGCGCTCGCCAAGACCGAACTCGTATATAACCCGTTGCTGGGTAACTATATGGATATCGTCACGGAGGAGGACTGGTGGGTACGTGGTGCTGAATGGTTAGCTTGTAGTGTAGGTGTCGATATAATATCGAACTCGCTCGGCTACAAATATTTCTGGGATCCCATCAACCAGCAGCTCAAAAGTTACTCCTACACTCAAATGGATGGCACCACATGCCCCATATCACGTGTGGCAAGTACACTCGCAGATAGTTTTGGTGTGCTACTAGTAACCGCGATGGGTAATGTGGCACCTTTCGCCTCGGAACGACCTGACACCTGTATCGTCAGCCCTGCCGATGCCAATTATGTACTAGCTGTAGGTGGTGTCGATACGCTTGGCGATTGGGCATGGGATTCAGAAGCTTATCAAGGTGCTGCCATAGGGCCACGTGGTGATAGCATGCGTGTGGATACCATTGCGTTTAAACCAGAAGTTGTCGCCCCATACTATGCATACTACATGAAATCGGATGGCAGCTCATTACAACCAGTTTATGGTGCAGGCACTTCGGTTGCTACTGCGTTGACAGCTGGATTGGCGGCATTGGTATTGGAGGCACACCCCAGTTGGCGCGATAACCCCAAAAGGTTACGTTATGTGATCATGCACACAGCTTCGATGGCAGAACAACCCAATGACACGATGGGGTTCGGTATACCGGATGCATATGAAGCTATACATTACGAACCACCTGAAGTCACACCCATACCGTTGACACGTGATAGATTGCTACCGCCTTTCCCTAATCCATTGAAATTATCGGAGACTACCAGATTGCAGGTACCGATGTTGATATTACATCCAAGTTATGCTATAGTACGGATCTATACGCTATCGGGTAGGTTGATATGTGAACGCTACCTGGATAAGGTAAGTATCGGCTATAAGGTGGTAACATTCACGATGTCGGACGATTTGCCACCCGGTATTTACATATGTACGTTGACGACGGGGTTTGCACGTGATAAATTAAAGTTTGCCATAATCAAGTGATATGCAGGTACGTAAGGGTGTAATACTTGCAGCTGGCAAAGGTACGCGACTTAAGGAGCTAACCAGGAACAGGCCCAAACCCATGGTCGAGATCAACGGCCGTCCCATACTTCAGTATGTTTTCGATGCACTAAAAGGTACAGGGATACGTGAGTTCCTTATTGTCACAGGCTACTATGCGGAGATGATCGAACAGCACTTTGGTGACGGTTCTCAAATGGGGTACAAACTGTATTACGTAAGGCAAACTGTTCAGAACGGTACTGCTACAGCTACGTTGTTGGGTAAGGATTTCGTAGGTGATGAACCCTTCCTACTTACGTTCGGTGATATCATCACATTGCCTGATAATTACACAGCGTTTGTCGATGCTTACAATAGTATGCCGGTTGATGGACAATTGGCTGTATACTGGAAAGAGGATCTATCTGCTGGTGCTGCAGTGTATGTTGATGATAACATGTGGGTAACTGATATCATTGAGAAGCCACCACCTGGTCAGTCTATGTCACATTGGATGAATGCGGGTCTTTTCATATTTAAACCTTTAATATTCGATTATCTAAGCAAGGTACCGCTATCCGTACGTGGTGAATACGAGCTTACGGATGCCATCAGAATGATGCTAAAAGATGGTCACCCGATACGTGCACATGAATTAAAAGATTTCTGGAGCGACCTCGGTACCCCACAGGCGTTGGAGGTGTTCAGGAAGGTGCTCAGTGTTCGGGCATTTCGGGTTCGATAATATCCCACGGTATCCAGCGTTCCCAATCAGAAGCTGATGGAAAGTCGGGCGAATTGCTATAAACTAATTCATAATCCCCATATCCACGTTTGTCAACAAATATGAATATCTTACGTCCCTTTACGTAGTAGATCCATTTCTCGTACGGGTAACCGGTCAACGATGACGGTTGGCGTTCAATATCGTCAGGTTCGCCGTACTTGATGTATACCTTACCTCTATCTGTATCCCTGCCGAGCCTTTTACCTACACTGAAATTGGCGTCCGCATATTTTATGCGCTCAATCAACACGTGTAGTAGGTCCTTACCCTTGGCTGCCCAGAAGCGCTTGAGGAACTCTTCTTTCTTATCCTCTGGTAACGTCTTGTATGTAGCAAGCTCCTCGGGTGTGGCCACATACTTTATTAGATGATAATACTGTTTTTCTTCACTTGTGAACTCCTCGGTGACGGGTGGCTTCTCCTCTGTGATTATGTAAAATGGTACGCTCATCGTAGCTGTATCAGTAGCCTGTATCACACGTACCTGTAGCCGATACTCGCCAGGTGATAGGTCGGCGATATCGAAACCTGCCCCCCGTAAAGCCAATATAGTATCGGGGTCGATAGCTTCGGAGGTTTCAGGTGCAAACGTACGTACTTTGCTACCAGTACCATCCAGTATCGCATAGTCGATTGTATAATCGCCTCTTTTCAGGTTGTATATCTCGAAGTAGAAATATAGTGTGGGACGGTTAAGCCCAAACGTATGTTCAGGGTTAGGTATCACCTGTATACCATGATACGAGAATTCGTGCCCACCTTCGGGGTTGATCTCTGTCGATAACGCTATATCGCTGAGCGCTAACTTATTCGGTGGTATGTAAGGGACGACAAAATCCTTACGTATTGTGCTACTTTTCTCGCCACTCTCTAACCGTACCTCTAACCTGTAGCTACCGGGATAAAGGTATAGATCAAACCCCTCCAGTATATGCAGGTGACGCTCCTCAGCTATCTCCGGTGAGGGTATGATAGCTCTGCGACGCCATTCACCCGTAAATGTGTCACGGGTGACATCGAGTGAGTAGATTTTGACAAAAAAGTTGAGCTCACCCTCCCAAGTTTCACCCTTCTTTTCATAGGCTATCACCTTATATGGGATGCTGAGGTTCACCACAGTGTGGGTGAGACTATCGACACCACGAAAGTTTAACACCTCCACCGCCAACCAGTTAATAATAAACAAACTTATAATCGCCATCACTTACCTAGAAGCTAGGTTTCAAAAATACACCAATTATTGCAGCTATTATCGTGATAATACCCACAGGTACTTGGAACGTAGCCATTATGTTATGTAACTGTGCGATACGCTTCTCGTCCTTGGGTAACGATTTGAATATATCAAAGCATAGCAATATACCGGCTATTATGCCCATGATGCCGGGGAATGTGAACGTTGCCCCAAATGCACGCATCACATGTATGCCGGCAAAGAACGAGATAATACCTATCGGTATGTTGAGCGTCGATAGGGTGGTACGAGTGGGTTTGAGGATTTCGAGTTTCTCAAATAAGGGAAGTATTAACATCATACCGCTCAGCAGTATGAACTCTATCATACCAACCTCCTGATACTTTATGAATAATTATCTTTGGTGAATGTCAACAATGGGGATACGTTGTATTAACAGCTTTTTAGTTATCTCTTAATCATGGAATAGCTACTGGATGATAGCAACCTATGTCAAGGTTTAGCGTATGGTGGCCAGAGAGTAGCGGATCGATAATGCTCCATTGGCGAGAAGCTTGATCCACCTACGGTAATTTGAACTCAATGGTGATAGACTTGCACTGGTGATGGTATCAGAATATAACATTTTGGTATTGCATATTTGATATATTGCAATATTTAAATATGATGTGGTTTATCTTTGTGATCTGCTTAACAACAACCGATATACTTCCGGTTGTATTACCTAAGGTAGGGCTTACTATTGACGAGCTATCGCTTGCACCCAACAAGTTATGGTTCACCTATCCTAGTTCGTACTTCACCTTACCGGTGGTCGAAGGTATACTTGCCACCCCATCAGCTGTGGATGGGTTCACACGTAGCTTCTATACCGCATTCTATGGGTGTTTCAACGATACGTTTAGGTTAGCGCCCGCAATACAGCATCTTATGCGACGTGCAGGTTACAAGTCGGGCGCATACGGTAGTAATCTTGTGCTGAAGGTAGATGAGGCTGCACCGCTCGTACATGCATTATCTGACCTTTACTATAGGTGTGGCGAACGTCCACAGCATCGTGGGTTTGCTGGTTACGAGGAAGAGGATAGGCTTAAGTTATGGGTGGATACATTCACTGTGGTGCCATGGTCTGTACGTAAGGTAATAGCTAAACTCATGTATGGGATGCTGGAGATAAGTTATTGGGTACGCTCGATGTACGAAGATGTTGACCTAACCAAGCTGTTGTACCTTGAGGAACATTGGTACTATCCATCGGATCGCAAGTTCGAACTATACGCACAGGAAGTGGCTACTGACCTACATTATGAACTCCTATGGTATGCAACTTCATTGTTGGCTCACCTCATAGATTCTGTACGTAATACGTTGATGGAATTATCCACACGTGACTATCCGGAATTTGAGCTCACCATCAGCACACCCATGGGTGACCTCATCATCGGTGGTGCAGGTGCTAACATTTATCAGTTACAGAATGCGTTTCTTGTGTTCGACCTCGGTGGTGACGACCGATACACAGGCCGTATAGCGGCTACGTATCATAACTTGCCAGTTGCAATTGTTATCGATCTATCCGGTAACGATGTGTATCATTCAGATCTACCCGCAGGGCTTGCTACGGGTATGTTTGGTGTTGCATGCTTGTATGATCTACATGGTGACGACCGGTACGAGGGTAGCTCACATGTGTTAGGTGCGGGTTACTTTGGTGCTGGCTTATTGATCGATGAACATGGTAATGACATGTATCGTGCCACCAAAGATATTGCTGAAGCTGCTGGCATTTTCGGTGTAGGGGTGCTGGTGGATATCACAGGTAACGATTACTATTATGTAGGGGCTGAAGGTCAAGGTTACGGTGGCCCAAAAGGAGTGGGGTTACTTGTAGACGTCACCGGTAATGATAGCTACGAGAGTGAGCTCGACCCACACGTGTTCGATCGTGCTGATTACCACACAGATTATAAGTACAATGCTACATCGTCACAAGGTGCAGGTATGGGTAGACGTGGTGATGGTGACGAAGGTTATTCGTGGTCCGGCGGTATAGGGGCGTTGCTCGACTTCTATGGGGATGATGAGTACCTTGCAGGTAGTTTCTCACAGGGTATAGGGTACTGGTTCGGTATGGGGTTGCTTATCGACCTACACGGTGACGATACTTACAAAAGCATATACTTCACGCAGGGGTCGGCAGCCCACTTCGCAATCGGTGTACTATGGGATGTTGCGGGAGACGACCGTCATGAACTATTCGCACAGAAAGGTGCTGCACTGGGGTTTGGTTGGGATTGTACCGTATCGTTGCTTTATGATAGCACAGGTAACGATTACTATACAGCTGATCGTATAAGTTTGGGTTGTGCCGAGGTTAATTCAATCGCTATGTTCATAGAGCTTGAGGGTAACGATACCTACGAATTCACGGGTAAGCTGGGGTTAGGGGCAACCGATGCACGTGGGCCATTACGTCCAGAATGGGATGCACGCCAATATTTGATGCCAGCTTTTGGCTTATTCTACGATGCAGAAGGTATAGACAAATATACGCAAGGTGTGTGGGATAACAACAAAGTATGGTTTATACCGGATTCAACTCGCTGGAAGGCATTACCTCCACATAAGCGTGGTATAGGTATCGATTTAGAGTAACCTGTACGTGAATCTGTGTTTCAGGTATAGTTTGAACCTCAATCTTGCATTAGTATCACCCACGTGATACCACACAGCTGCTGCTAACTTCGTACCCCAATATAGGCGTATACCCAGGATGAGCCATTCAACCGGTATCTCGGTGGGTGGCTCCCCCCTCTCGATACTGTATTCAGCGGGATGGATGAGATCGCCATCACCATGGTTAAGATATTCACACTGGAGTGCGATACGCCAATCTTCCCCCACGTAGAAATTGTATTCCATGTATACGTTGAGCACATCGTTACCTGCCCAACATCCCAACGGTACACCAAACAACGTATACGCGTTATCGAACGTATAGTGTGTGTATGTCCATTTAGATACGTAAGCCAATTCCATACGTAATGTACTCCTACTCCATACCTTATAGAAGCCCACCGCATATGCGTACTTGCTGGGTTGGCCTGAGGTTTTGAACACCACAATATCATCGTCGATAAACTCACCGTATAGCTTGATACCAGGAGATGGTAACCATTCACAGTCGATACCACCAACCAAATTATCCCTACCACCAACACGTTGCCTGCGTTGTGCTACATAGTATATCTGTACGGGGTTGAAGAGGCGTGGCCATTCGGCGGGATCAAACAGCACCGTCTCGAACACACCTACCCTAAAGTTGCGGGCAACAAATATATCAACCCTTTGTGTAGCTAACCCCTGCAACCTACGGGTACGCTGGCCGAGTGAATCGCTCTCCACGTCACTGCTAAACCCTAACCCTGCAAATAATCGTATCCCTTTATGTGCAAACTTTATGTGATAGATGTAATTAAATGGTAACGAATATGCGGAGAGTGCCACAGCTGTATGATACATGGGACCATAACGTACTGGTATACGACCTATCTTTATGGATAGCTTCTGGAAAGAGAGGTTTACCCAACCCTCGAAATCCTCCACCTCGATTACGTTGGAGTACCCGACTATCGGTTCGTGCTCGCGGTGACGTGGATAGTGAGGTTCAATCAATGGACTATATATCGGACGGTTGGTTGTTTTATCCCAACGTGAGTATAAACCCACTTTGTATCGAAACTGTAAACTACTGAGGTTGAGAAATAGATCACAGGCTACCCCCGCTATACCTACGTAATCGTGGCCAAACCAATGTATCATACCAAATGGGTTCACTGCAAGTAGACTGTGACGTACCAGCCTAAGCCTCTGGTACAGGGATTGTTCATAGCTACCAGTTGGTACAAGATGCGCAAGTATTGAACGCACTTCTTGTGGCTCCAAAGGATATAGGGCTGGTAGGCTTACACCATGCGCAGTAGCTATGAATTCAAGTTGTTGCCAGTACAATGGTTTGTGGCAACTGATGAGCGGTTCCTCGAATACCAGTAATACTGCAAGTAGAATCACCTCAATACCTGTGTGAAATAGTTTTCGCCTGTAAAAATAGCAGCAGGTAGTCTCTGCCGCCAGCTTTTGAATCAGTACCTGACATGTTGAACCCACCAAACGGTTGTGACCCTACCAATGCGCCTGTACATTTGCGGTTAATGTAGAGGTTACCGACGAAGAACTCCTGTTTAGCTTTGTGTATCTTATCGGGGTTGAGCGTAAATACGGCACCCGTTAACCCATACTCTGTGGAGTTGGCAATCTCAATGGCGTGATCATAGTCTTTAGCACGTATCACGGATAAAACAGGCCCGAATATCTCTTCCTGTGCAATCCTTGCGTAAGGGTCAACATCTGAGAATACCGTCGGCTCTATGTAATAACCGTTACCGGGTGCTTTTTTGCCACCTGTGAGTAACTTGCCCTCGGTTTTACCTATCTCAATATACTCAAGGATTGAGCGTTCCGCACGCTCGTTTATCACGGGACCCATGAAGTGATTCTCCTTAGCCGGCCCTATATCTATGGTTTTGACCTTATCGACAAGCGCATCGATAAACTTATCGTAGATTGAGTTCACCACTATCAATCTTGAAGCTGCTGAACATTTCTGCCCCTGATACCCATATGCGGAGACGATTATCTGGTCGATGGCATAGTCCCAATTAGGGAACTCATCATCCATGATGATGGCATCTTTACCACCCATCTCGGCGATGACGCGTTTGATCCATTTTTGACCCTTCTGCGGTTTGGCGGCAAGTTCGTTGATACGTAAGCCGACAGCTTTCGACCCCGTGAATGCTATCATACGGGTTTTGGGGTGTGACACAATAAAGTCACCAATTTCACCACCCGACCCTGGTATATAGTTGAGTACACCTGGTGGTAGGCCGGCTTCCTCCATGATCTCAACAAACTTATATCCGATAGTAGGTGAATCGCTTGCGGGTTTCAACACTACCGTGTTACCAGTCACCAATGCAGCTGTCGTCATACCCACAAGTATAGCTAATGGGAAGTTCCATGGTGGGATGACAGCTACCACACCCAATGGTAGATAGACATATGTGTTGTGTTCACCCGGTAATTCGGTAAGCGGTTGACCCTCTGCATAGCGTAACATCTCACGTGCGTAGAACTCACAATAGTCGATAGCCTCGGCGACATCGGCATCAGCTTCGAGCCAGTTTTTGCCTACTTCGAACACCATCCATGCAGTGAGTTCGAACCTTTTCTTACGCATTATGCTGGCAGCACGTAGCAGTATGTTGGCACGTTCCTCAGGTGGTACACGGCTCCAGTAAGCGAACCTCTGATACGCAACCTCTATGGCGCGGTGGGCTTCATCAACCCCTGCTTTGGAGAATGTTGCAACCACCTGATCCTTATCGGATGGGTTTATTGAGACGAAGGTTTGGGCTGTCGATACCCTTTCACCCCCTATTATCAATGGATACGTGCGACCAAGTTCAGCCTCTACACGTGAAAGTGTCTCCTCCATACGCGATCTGTTATCGGGGAGTGTAAAATCGGTAAATGGTTCGTTCTTGAATGGTGTGAGCATCATACCTCCTTTATGGAAAGTCTAAACCCAACCCTTAAAATTTAAACATGGGTTTGTTTCATGCATTAAATTAAATTAGCACCAATACCTGCGTGTCAATCTACGTGAAGAACGTCAGAGGGAGGTTGACACATATAATAAAATCTTATTTTTGATAGCAAGGAGGGTTCAATGAGTCTATGGGTGGTTTCCAAGACACGGTTTGATGTTGTA
>CBFDTI010000007.1:0-29796 GCA_965612795.1 uncultured bacterium
GAATTTTGACCGGCTCGGTCCAATCACCATCTTTTGGCTTCATCGAGTAGAAGATACCCACACCCTCTTCCTGCCACACCACATGTAGATTGTCAAAAGGATCTATATCCATCGATGGTTCGTACGAGTTGTTTGAAGTATTCGATATATCTATTGGTTCTACCCAATCACTATCTGGTTTTTTAAAGGAATAGAATACTTCATAGTTACCCGGTGTGTCATCAGACCATACCAGGTGGACGTTCCCTTCATTGTCTATTGCAATAGAAGGAGCATACGAAAGTCCCGGACTCCTCGATACATTTCTTGGATCCCACTCCTCTGCATTTTGTTGATTGTTGTGATCATTGTCCCTATCGAGTCTACGGCAACTGAAGATTGGTAAAGATAACAATACCAAAACAAACACAATTTTACGCTTCATCCACATGCTCTAAATAACCCCTCACCCATAACCGTCAACCTCTCATAAATGTCGTTTATAACACTGTGAACCACCTTAATGAGAGATGGAGCTACGCTATCAGAATGTCGTTTGACCACTTAAATAATCCACCAAGAAACCGTTCAACTACCCAGATATTGGTCAACGTATGGGAGCTGGGTTTGACAATCTTCACACGGCCACCACGTAGTGCCAACACTGGTACGATATTATCCTGTAGGTGTGGATCGATAACTTCTGGGCTATGGATGAATTGGATGAACTCATCCACGACATGTTTGGCAACCTCCTCCGCAGGTAAGCCGGGTGCACAGAGTTTATCAACACCCGTCACGTAATCCCCATAGTCGAGTATCATTGTGACCGAGCATCCTGGTGATAACGTATCCCAATAGCTACCCTCAAAGGTTGGGCTTACCCCTTTATCCATTAACAATTTACTCATCGTACGTTGTATACGGTCACGTACATGACGCGCTTGTAGCCTGCTGGATGATTGTATGGTAACCTTTAACCTATAACTCGGTGGCCTATTTACGAGCTCCAACTTCGATAACGTAGCCCGTATTTTATCACAGAGGGTGGCCCAATCAGATTGTTCAAATCTGGGTACAACTTTGAGTTCAACCTCACCGCCACCGGGTGGATAATAGCCACGTCGTACACAACGTGCATGTATTTCGTGTGCAAACCCCTTGTAGTACGGTAAGACAATATGCTGAAAGTAATCCCAAGTCATCGCCATCGGTACGTCGGTACCTCCCTTTATACGTAGATGTACCGGATTGCGTGCGAATAGGCTTACGGGTAGTATTGTCTGTAAAAATAACGTTATAGCGCCAGCAGTCTTGAAATCTATTTCGTAGCGACCGCCGATAATTTTACCTGGATAGAATATTATCTCCAAGCTACCAAGGTGAGCACCTTCGACCCTCGAATCTGTAAGCTTAGTTAACGCCTGCAGTACGTGTAAATGTTGAGGCTTAAGCCCAGGTTTCTGCCTACCTTTACGTATATTAAATACGCGGATGGGTTTGCTGGTTAGTAGGCTGAACACCAACGCAGTACGTACGATCTGACCACCACCTTCACGATATGCACCATCGATCTCGATCAACCCCATAGTGAATTAGATTATATCGATGGAGCGAATCAATCAACCCATCAAACTACGGAATGTGTTGACAAATCCATCAATCCTCTGATACATAGAGGATGAAAGTATGGCTCGCTTTCGTTCTATCGATAGCCTCGATATTCATAATATCGAGGAGGAGCTTCCCACTCGCACTTGTGGTCGGTGGCCTTATCCTTGGGTTGCTGACGATTACACCAATAAAGGTTTATACCCAGGTTGTGGATACCATCACAAATGTTGATATACTTCTGTTAGCTATCGCGGTAAGTGTCATCCCGCTTATCGGTGGTATCATGGAGTACAGTGGTGAGCTCGACCTTTTACTCAACAACCTACGTATTGGTAAAAGGGGGTTACTTATACTTGTACCTGCGCTTGTGGGTATGCTACCGATGCCGGGTGGTGCGCTGCTGTCTGCACCTATGGTACAGAAGGTGGCAAGCGAAGAGGGTGGCGACTTGAAGACTGCAATCAACATATGGTTTAGACACCTATTGATACTCATCTATCCGTTGAGTGCTGCACTCATAGCGGCAACAAAGATTGTTGGCTTCACGGTATATGATGTGTTACCCTACCTACTTGTGTGGTTCGTACTTGCGTTTGCACTGGGGTATCTGTTCTTCTTGGTTAAAATCGGTGATAAGCACACACATAAGCCGGATTTCTCGCTACGTGGGTTACTCATACCAATCTCCATATTGATGGTTGCACCAGTTATCGACTTCTCCATACAAAGGGCTTTCATCCTCAAATACAAAAGCATATCTACACTCGTAGGTGTATCAATGAGCTTGATACTGGCGGTGAAGTTAAGCCCCAAACATATTCATTATAGGAAGATTATCACCAAGATGCGGCCGTGGGAGTTTGGTGCCATCATCCTGGGTATGTTCATATTCTTCAATATATTCAAGGTATCACCCATAGCGGATAGGATTGCGGGGATAGAGGTTTCACCTATTACACTATCAATATGGGGTGGCTTCCTACTTGGGTTCGCTACTGGTAGGGTGCAACTGCCGGCATCCATCATCTTACCCATATATCTGACCAAGTCGGGCAATATGTCGGGGTTCATATTTTCGCTCATCTACGTAAGCATATTCTTTGGCTACGTGATATCACCTGTACATCCGTGTGTGGCAATAACTGTCAGTTATTTCAAAACCTCAATGATGGGGTTCATCAAAAAATGTATCTTACCCGTGGCTATAATCATGCTCATAGTGGTGATATTAACCTATATCCGTTAAATTGACAATCACCCAACTTTCCTATATTTCAACGATGGTATCACGTACCGGTTGGCAAGCGTATCTCTTTATAATACCGTTTGCGATATTCTTTGCTGTATTCTTGGGGTATCCATTCTTTTACGCACTGTACTTGAGTTTCCACAAAGTTACAGACATATACGATGCGTTTAATGCACTCAAATTCGTCCATCTGTATAACTATATCAAGTTGATGAAAGATGTTGAATTCTGGTGGTCTATCCTCATGTCACTACTATATGGTGCAATCACTATACCGCTTAGTATATTTGTTTCATTGATATTGGCCAACCTCCTACATCGCACGTTTTCACTGGTCAAACTCTACCGTACAGGCTTTTTCCTGCCTTACCTTTTAGATGTGTTTGTGGTTGCTATCGTTTGGAAGTTCCTATACGCACACCCATACGGTATTATCACGCAGTTATTGCAACGTATAGGGATCGATATACCACCATTGCTGGCGTCACCCAAAACCGCCATGTTAAGTGTTGCGATAGCTATGACACTCAAAGGGTGTGGGTTCGGCATGCTGTTGTATCTCGCAGGCTTACAGAACATACCACGTTCATTATACGAGGCAGCTTCAATAGATGGTGCACCCCCGTGGAAACAGCTCTTCTACATTACGTTACCGATGCTCAAGCCCATCACATTGTTTATGGTGGTGATCGGCATAATAGGTGCATTATCGGCGTTTGCCGAATTCTACGGGATGACAGGTGGTGGCCCCATCATACGTGTAGGTACCCACATACTGGGTAGCACCAAAGTAGCTGGCCTATACCTGTTTCGTAACTTCGAGTCACTCAAGCTCGGCTATGCAGCCGCTATATCGTTTGTATTGCTCATAATTGCATTGATCATATCAGCTGTAAGTGCTAAACTGTTGCGTGCAAAATGGTGAACAAAGTTAAAGCATTTATCATATATTTCTGGCTTACGGTTTTCTTGATAGTGGTATTGTTTCCATTCATATGGATGATAATAACGTCACTCAAACCCATAGGTACCGGGCTTACACTTACTATCATACCGCGACCGCCCACATTAAGTAACTATAAAAGTGTGCTCACCCAATACAAGTTTGGGCGTTACTTTATAAATTCGCTCATCGTCGCCTCGATTGGTGCGTTAGGTGCCACAGTACTGTGTACAATGGCAGCGTTTGCGTTCGCTAAACTGCAGTTCCCGTTTAAACGTCCACTGTTTGGTATGTTTCTATCAGTACTTATGGTACCCGGCCTTATGTTCGTCGTACCACAATTCGCAATAGTGTATAGGTTGGGTTGGATCAACACCTACAAAGCGATGATCATACCGCATCTTGCAAACGTATTCGGTATGTTCTTACTTGTACAATATATGAAAACCATACCCGATGAGCTGGTGGATGCTGCAAGAGTGGATGGTGCCAATAACTGGACAATATTCCTGAAGGTAGTGGTACCATTGTCAGGTGCGATGATAGCAACTGTATTCTTGCTTACGTTTCAATTCCATTGGAATAACTTTCTGTGGCAATTGATAGTGGCCACCGATGAGCACATGTATACAGTACCAGTGGGGTTGGCCATGTTCCGCAGTGCGCATGAGGAGCTACATACGTTGAAGATGGCTGCCTCAGCGATATCGATATTGCCGATAACCATGATATTTATCTTTGCACAGCGTTACTTTATCGAGGGTATATTACGTGGTGCAATAAAGGGGTGATTAAAAGGAGGTATCATGCGTAGGTTTATAGCATTGATGACGTTTGTCATACCATTTATAGTGGATGCACAACTTAAAGTATGGGTAAGCTACAACGATGAGGAGTTTGCAGTATTCAAACAGTTAGTGACAGCGTTCGAAGAATCCACCAGCATAGAAGTTAATGTACAACGTATACCGTTTGAGGGCCAGGAACAGAAAATACTCACTGCATGTGCAACCCGTACCGCACCCGATCTCGCACGTGTAGATTGTGCATTCCTTGGTAAGCTTGCGCACCGTCGTGCGTTACTTGACATCGACATAGGTGAGCTTACCGATAAAATTGTACCTGTAGCTTTACAATCCTGCATCCTAAATGGCAAGCTATATGGGGTGCCGGATCAGCTCACCTGTGTGTGTCTATTCTATAATAAGAAGTTATTTCGTGAGGCGGGGCTCGACCCGAACAAGCCGCCCGCTACGTGGGACGAATTCCTCAAATATGCACAGAAGTTGACAGATCACTCCAAAGGTATATACGGGTTCGCTATGCGTAACACGTTGTGGTGGACGCTACCGTTTTTCTATTCATTCGGTGCTAACTTTATCGAGGATAACACGTGTGTGTTGAATTCACCCGAAGCAGTAGCTGCATTGCAGTTTAAAGTCGACTTATACCGTAAATACAAAGTAGAACCTGGTGCATGGAAGTCGGGTGCAATCGACCCCGATATGGGGTTTCAAAACGAAAAGTATGCAATGGTACTTAATGGTCCATGGAAGATAAAGCTGTTGAAAACTATAGGTATAGATTTCGGTGTCGCCCCCATACCAGCGGGTAAGAAGGGGGGGTACACCACGATTGGTGGTACAAATTTTGTGATATTTCGTGGCACCAAACACAAACACGAGGCAGTTGAATTCATAAAGTTTATCGTATCAAAAGAGTCACAGATAAAATGGGCTAACGAGTTGGGTCAGATACCCGTGAATATAGAAGCATTCCCATACGTTGATACCACACGTCATCCGTATCTGAAGGTTTTCCTATATCAACTACAATACGCAATAGCACGACCGGTGTTAGCAGATTATCCTGCCATCGAGAATGTAGCTAACCCCATAATGGAGGCTGCACTCATGGGTGAGAAACCCGTAAAGGAGGCGCTGGCTCTCATCGTGGATAAAATAAACGCAATATTACAGGAAGAGTAACCATGTGGATAATTGTGTGGCTCACCAGTATGTTGATGGTCGACCATATACCCACTTTATGCGTGGAACCAGGTACGCGATCGGAAATCGATCTCACTTATTTTGTTGTTAACACCGCTGTACCTAAGTCATTACGGATGGAGTTCGGCGATCACATCGATGCAATAACTATAAGTTATGATACGGTTAACAACAAGATTATAGTCTATACCAGGCCTGACTGGTGTGGGCTTACACATGTGAGGTTTAAAGTAACCAATGTTGATGGTGACACCGCTTATGGGGTGATAACTTTACGGGCACGTAAGTTGGTAACTGTAACGTTTCGTTACTATGGTAAACCCGGCAGTACCGTGTATCTTGCGGGTGAGTTTAACAATTGGAACCCCAATCTCACCCACATGAGGGACGACAACCATGACGGTATATACGAAGTAGAGTTAAAGCTACCCATCGGTGTATATCAATACAAGTTTGTAGTCGACGGTAAATGGATACATGATGAGCATAACCCCGATAAGCGGCCGGATGGGTTTGGTGGCTACAATTCAGTGCTAAACATAGGCGGTAAAGTACCGATACTGATAGGTGAAACCAAACGAATACATGGTGATACGTTACAATTCGAGGTTAAATTTGACAATGGAAGGCTCGACCCACAGACTATATCGTTGGTTACGAACAATAGGGTGCTAAAGAGTGGTTGGCAGGTAAGTGGTAATCTAATCGATTTCAAGCTCACCAACCTATCTGCTGGCAAGCACTGGTTTAAAGTCAACGCAGCTAATACTGACGGTATCTACGCAAACGAACTTTATTTCGAAGAGTACATAGATGTGGAGCCCCAATTTGATTGGCGTGACGCTATCATATACTACGTGATTATCGATAGGTTCTGTAACGGTGACACAAGTAATGACGCCCCTGTGGAAGATGTGGAATTATCACCCAAGTGTAACTATCAGGGAGGTGACCTCATCGGCATAATCCATAAACTACGTGAGGGGTACTTTGACTCACTTGGTATCAACGTGTTATGGATATCACCTGTGTACCAAGGACCCGACTCTGCGTATAGGGAGTCGTTCCCTCCTTACCGTAAGTATACAGGGTACCATGGGTATTGGCCAGTGCATCCTACCAAAGTAGAGCGCCGGTTCGGTAACATGCATCTACTCAGACAGCTGGTAGAGCTGGCACATCAACATGGTATTAGAGTTATGTTGGACTTGGTATTGAACCACGTGCATGAGGATCATCCTTGGTATAAGCGACATCCGGAATGGTTCACAGCACCTTATACACCCGATGGTAGACCTAACCTTAGGTTGTTTGACGAATTTCCACTTACTACGTGGTTTGATACGTTTTTGCCATCGTTTGATTTCACCAACCCCGAAGTGATAGATACAGTTGTCAGTAATGCTATATTCTGGATAAAGGAGACAGGTGCAGATGCGGTACGACTTGATGCAGTCAAACACATACCGCATGAGGTATGGCGTCACCTACGTAAACGCATAAGGGAAGAAATAGAGCTACAGCGGGGTGAACATTTCTATCTCGTAGGTGAAACCATCTGGAGTAGAGAAAAGTTAGCCGAGTATGTAAAACCGGAAGAACTCGATGGGCAATTCGATTACCCACTATACTGGTGCATAAGGGATGTATTCGCATATGGGACACGTGATATGGTGGCACTTGCTAACGAGCTCATACAATCCTACCGTGTATATGGTGGACATGCGATAATGTCCGTGTTCGTCAGTAACCAAGACTTTGCACGCTTCATTACATATGCAGATGGGTTAGCAGGTGACGAAAAGGAAGTGGGTTGGCAAACAACAGTAAAGGTGTCCAACCCCGACAGCTATAAGAAGTTACAACTTGCCATAACCTTCATAATGACGGTTAACAGTGTGCCAATGATTTTCTATGGGGATGAGTTTGGCATGCCAGGTGCAGGTGACCCTGACAACCGTAGAGTTATGAGGTTTGGTGACGAACTCACGGAACATGAGAGACAAACCCTGCAATACATACGTAAGGTGGTGCAGCTGAGGCGCCGTCATCCATCACTACGTAAGGGGGTGTTAAAAACGCTGGTCATCGAACCCGATGTCTGGGTTTACCTTAAACAGTACTTCAATGATAAGGTGATAGTAAGCCTTAATAGAGGGGGGACACCTAAGACGGTGCAACTTAAACTTACCGGTAGGTGGGTAGACTATTTCACCGGTGATACGTTGAGTGGTAACGTAGAAACCACTATACCAGCGCTCGGTACGCTAATCCTTGAGGAGGTAAAATGATAGCAATACTTGCAATGGAAGTAGGTGTCGACCCTGATATACCCACGTACTGCGGGGGGTTGGGAATACTGGTAGGTGACATACTAAAGACTGCAGCCGATATGGGGTTACCGTTTGTGGGAGTATCATTGATGTATCACGAAGGTTACCTAAAGCAAAAACTAACTGATGATGGTGATCAAATCGAGCTACCTGAAGATTGGCAGCCTGCAACTAAGCTAGAGAGGTTAGACAAACGGATCCAGCTTAAGATTTGCGGCGAACCGGTGGTGGTTGGAATATGGTGCTATTATGTGAAAGGGATAACCGGTCACGTTGTACCCCTATATCTTTTGGATACGAATTTATCCGAGAATAGCGAGCACATACGGCAAGCAACACGTAGACTATATTTAGGTGACAAGAAATGCAGGCTAATACAGGAGACACTTTTGGGTATAGGCGGGGTTAAGGTACTGAAAAGTTTGGGTTACAACATCGATGTATACCATATAAATGAGAGTCATGCTGCGCTGTTGATACTGGAGTTGATACGTGAGCTTCGTGATACCACGCTTGTACGTAAGAAATGCGTGTTCACAACACATACGCCGTTACCTACGGGACACGAAGAGTATGGGGTTGCTCTGCTAAAGGAGGTGCTGGCTGAGGAGTACCATCCTATCTTGCAAACATTGGTACCAGACGATGTATTGAATATGTCGCGGTTGGCGCTCACCTATTCCGCATATACTAATGCGGTATCGAAACGACATGCTGAGGTTACGCGTGAGATGTTTCCTGAGTTCAAGATCGACCATATAACGAACGGAATACATTCGCTGACCTGGACATGTGATGAGTTTAAATCGCTTTTCGACGAATACGTAACGGGATGGAGGGACGACCCAAGGAGGTTGGTTGATGCCGGTAGAATAGATGATGACAAGCTATGGACTGCACATATGGAGGCTAAAAAGAGGTTGAACGATTTCGTACATAAATCATGTGGGGTGAAGCTCAACCCCAATGTGTTAACGATAGGGTTTGCACGTCGTGCTACGGGATACAAACGTGCATATGTGGTGTTGGAGGATATCAACCGCTTGCGAGCCATCGGTAAAGGTAAACTGCAGTTCGTATTTGCTGGTAAGGCATATCCAACAGATCACGACGGTAAATCCGTGATCCGCAAAATCTACGAAGGCATACACGAGCTTAAGGATGACGTCAAAATCGTATATATTGAAAACTACGATATGAAGGTGGCTCAGTTGATGGTAGCAGGTGTAGATGTATGGCTCAACACACCACGACCGCCGCTCGAGGCTTCAGGTACAAGCGGCATGAAAGCTGCACATAATGGGGTGCCAAGTTTAAGTGTGCTGGATGGATGGTGGGTTGAGGGTTGTATCGAAGGTGTCACAGGATGGAGCATAGAGGATGGTGACGATAGGAGGTGTGCCAACTCACTATACGATAAGTTAGAAAACGTGGTGATACCAACATTCTACGGAAATAGGGCGCAATGGCTACAGATTATGAAGAACACCATCATCCGTAATGCAAGTCAATTCAACACACATAGGTTGATAAGCGAGTATATGGTGGTATTCGATAGACTCAGAGGCCAAACCTCAACGTAAACTACTTTATAATACGTTCGTCAAGAAACTCAGGCGGTTGTTTACCCGCATACAGATAGACGGTTTTGAGTGTATTGCGGAACATCTCATCAAACACACGTTCATCACGTGCATATTGATCGCGCCCGTACCACCAGAACCAGTCTGAACCTTCTGCTGCGTAGATGGCTTCCCATGACGCAGCGGGTACGTTGGCCCAACTTTCCATATCTAACCTTACCCTGAGTAGATACTCCCATGCGAGGTTCTCTTCAGGTTCGCCTACCCATATGTCGAAACTTGCAGCTATCCAAGACCCTGCATGCAAGTTATACAATGTATCGCGTACGGTGAACATGCTTAGAAACTCGGTCAACGTTACAGGGGTAATCCAATCTATATTCTGTAATCTTGAATATAACTCATTTAAAAAGTCCCTACCATCGTTAGGGTAGTTCTCCCATGGGTTTTCGCCATCCAATATCACAGACACAAGTGGCGGGTATTTTGAATCAACAAACTGCCGACGTATTGACTCAAGATTTGCTATAAAATCGTCAACTGCAGCCTGTGGATCCATACCCGAATATACAAACCCTATAGCATCGGATAACCTCGTATCACGAAAGATAATGTAAACACTGTATGTATCACTGACTGCGATGTAGGGGCGGTACTTTTCGTGTGCTGAACAGTATCCTTTACCCAACGTACGTGCCAGTACCTGTTCGTCGGAAGCTATCCATTTTATACCGTTACGTGCAAATATGGGGATGACAGATTCCGAGACTGCACCCTCAGCGGGCCACATGCCAGTAGGTGGGGTGCCAAAAATCTCTTTATAAAACGTGATAGCCTTACGTACCTGGGTATCAGCATCCTCGGGGTATCGAAACCCCATCCCATTGTCACAAAGTAATGGCAATATAGGGTGATAGAATGGGGTAGTGACAAGTTCGATCTGCCCACTATCACGTAACTTTTTGTGTATCGGTAAGACTGCACGCATTATCTCGATATGTGTGTCCATAAGTTCACGTTTGTCATGTTCGGTGAAGTTGCAACCCTTTTCGATGAGATGTCTAACCGTGACATGTTTACCAGTAGGTAGCTCAACCGTGCCATCGTAAAAAGATGGATCAACCCATGTGAGGTTAAACCATACCTGCAGGTCACGCCAATCCTGTACCGTGTAGTTGTTAAGTGTAGCTTCTACGTCTAATGAACCATCAGGTTTAAATCTGCGTTTAAGCCTTAACTCGTGATACCGTGGATACCTGTCGATCATATTTCTCCAGTTAGCGCTGAAGAAGTTCTCTGCAATGAAAAGCTTCTCACTATCTGTGAGCGCATCCGCGGGCTTTAGCGTTAACCTCATGTAGATATCGGTGGGTTTACCTGATTCGTACATTGCGATCATATCGCGTATCTGTGATATCAGAGATGGCGTAAGGTTTATCACACAATGTACTTGCGGATACTTTTCAAGCATAGCTGCCATATCATAGTAATCCTTAGTACAATGCAAGCGTACCCAGGGTTTAGTGTATTCACCTGTGGTAGGATCTTTGAAATAACGGGGTTGGTGTTGGTTCCATAATATCAACAGATATATATTGGGGTGAGACATTGCTGCGTTCATCCAGAGAAGTAATATCCACACACCCAAATATAGGGTGGATGTGAAACACGTCAACATTTGATTACTGTGGGATAGATTGACTTAGTTGCGTCACACGTATCTTACAGGAAGGAGGTATTATGATAAGGAGATTGATACCCGTTTTTATTTTAGTTGTTGGATTAGTTGGTTGTAAAAAGGGTACACGATTCCCGGTAACTCATACGTTGAGTACAGAACCTATCTTCGAGATAGTCAATGTCAAACCTGACGAACAGCTCGGCATCATCGTAAGTGCAAAGCAATCGAAGGATGGCAAATACATTGCGGTGCTGGAGTTTACAAAAGGTAGGATAGCATTGTACGACGGAGAGGGTAACTTCATAAGGGAGTTTGGTCGTCCAGGGGTTGAGGCTGGCGAACTTTTACTACGAGGTGGTATGGGGAGTACCGAAGTTGAATGGGGCCCTGGAGACAGGATCTATGTGCTCGAAAGTGGGTTAAGGGTACAGATATTCGATACATTAGGTAACTCTGAACGTATCATCCCATTACCAGATAAATCCGCTATTAGCATGGCGGTACATCCACACACCGGCAATATATATGTGACATTTGGCCCATTGTCAACAATTAGGGTGGCAGTGATATCACCTATGGGGGATGAGCTGGTACGTGTTACACGAGATGAGCCGATGCAACTCGACGATATCCTACGCGGTAAGTTGTGGGATATGATCAACGCATACGAATATGTAGCAGTGGATGACGATGGTAACTTCTATGTGTTGCGGATAGGTGATGCAAGGATCGAACAGTACGATGCTAGTGGTGATTTGCTCAAAAGTATCACATTGGATATCCGTAGGGTGAGGCTAACAAAGACGCAGATTGATAGCATGTTGATGGGTATATCAGAGGAACAGCGTGCGTTGTTGGGTACACCACAGATACCGATGGGGTTTGGTGTATTCTATAATGATGGTAACTTATGGGTTGGGCTCAACGAATACTATAAGGGTAAGGCATGTCGTACGTTCGGTATCATAAAGGCAGCCGACCTATCCCCTGTGACGAGAATATTGCTTGACACCACCATAGCAACCAGTTACGGCAGTATAGCGAACCCACAACGGGGTGCCGGTGTGTACGATGTGGTGGGTGATCACATCGTTATGGTGGAACCGACCCAACGGATAGAGTTGGAAGGTAAGTCACCGGAGGAGATACAGCAAGCCATGTTAGAGATGACATATAAAGTGGTGACGCTTAAATACGGGTGGTAAATCCAGTATATAGCTATTGTACTATACCAAGCCAATCACGCAATAGGAACTGCATACGACCTATCAACAGCGATATACGGGCCATCACCGTGTAACCGAAGCTCGCACCAAACCCTATCATCAGAAACGTTATACCGATTTGGGCAGCTGGCTTCATTATACCACGACGTTCGGCTGAAAAGAAGAAAAACAGTAGTGTACAGATGACACCTATCAGGATGACGACCGACCATAATCCTGTATCCCAACGGTTAAACATGGCTGGGGTGAGCATCGTACCCTGTATCTGTTTGATGATAGAAGCTTGAAGTACAGCAGGTATGGCGACACCTGAGGCCCAACCCAACGAGAAGGCTATCGGTAGACGTACGAGCCAGTTCAAACGTGGTACGAATCGCAAAAAGTAGAACAACCCCAGTATGAGCGGTATAATGTAGAGCAGGTTATGTTCCTTTACGAGTGGTATCCAAAGGTTAGGCTTTACGGCGTTATGCCAGGTTAATGCAATCCAGTATCCCATTGAAGTGCCCACGAATAGGTGTTCGGCAAACCTGTAGAACGGATTATCCTTATAGAGGAAGGAGAATATCGATAGCGTCAATAAGGCTGCAAACCATACAAGTGGATCGGGTGATACGTTCATCGACCCCTCCGGGTTAGAAAGTAGCCGATGTTACCAAGTACGATGAATATCATGATGACAAGGTGTGCAAGAGATTGTGAGTCCATACCTTGGCAGGCAGGTTTGAACGCTTTACTGTAGCCGTGACGCTCGACCAATGTCTCATACTCTGAAGCACCTTTGAGCCCCGCCAATAGGCCAGAGAGTTGACCAGTCTGTACGTATGGGTATGCGTCAGCTGCAGAGACTGCGGTTACACCGGTGCCTATCTTTAACCCGTAGCGGGCACCTGCGTAAGAGATCCATTCCAAGTAACCAGGTGTACCTGCAGAGAGTGATACACACATTGCTATATCACGATAGTTACGTATGGATTGCATCATTTCAATCGAATCCAGTGGCGTACCATAATAGTCGGTAGGAAATACGCCACGGATGGATTCACCCATACCGAGCATGACTGCTGTCATACCGGATTTGTAGCCCAAGAATACGTAGTCCTTACCATAGGTTTTGTTGTATTCAGGGGCTACGGTTTGGAGTGCCATCTCACCCAACCCCGTACCGGGTGCCCATATTGCGAGTACGATCACCCTTATGTTTTTAGCAAACGCATGTCGTAATATCGCCAGCAGCATGGGGTAGAGTTCCGGCATAGCTGCAGGGTCGAAATCCACAGAGATGAGTAATGGCTTGTCATTGGGTGGGATCTGGTCGATTGCATCGAATAGCTTTTGGGTTTCGGGCATTACGTTCACCGGTATGCCGATGGGTTTTATCAATGGTGCGATCACCGCTATACCGAGTATGAGATATATCACACGACGGTCAATTTTAAGTAAAGCTTCACCTATACGCATTAGCTACCTCCCAACCAGCTACGCTCTATACCCAATATGATCTTAAGTGAAGTAGCTATCATGCCGAGTGCTACACCGAAGATTATACCACGTTTGGCAGCAAGGTTGGGTACATTGAGTAGCCAGCTGGCAAATTTGGGTAGCCCCGGCCATATGTAGTAACCAAAAGGTACCATACCTAGCATCACGATGAAAGCCGATACCAGCAACAGAGTGGCTTCACGTGTACGTGCCCTGAATGCCCTATATGCAGCGGATGCCATGTAGAATGCGAGGATTGCGAACATCGATGCACCAAGTGGTACGATTATGTTCTCGTAGATTGTCATAAATAATGAACCGCTCTCTATACCACCAAATAAGCCGGCACCTGCAGTTACTACAAGTGAGACAAGCGCTACTACACTGTAGGCCCAACCTTCACGTCGATACCTTATACGTTCGGTGTGATGTGATATAAGGCTACCCGCACCAAGTACAAGTGCAAATGCAGCTATTACTATGTACCATTTGTAGGTGAGGTCGAAAAATTTGATAGATATAGGGTGTGGGATAAAAAACTGTATTATCATCAGTATGCCCATCACAAAGCATATAGCTAACGGTAATGAACGACGCATGGTACCTCCTACTGAATGGAGAAAAATTTCCAAATATTAGCAAGGCCAACCAGTGATAGTACGGAAGCAATAACCAACGAACTAATGATTAGCAGTTTACCATAATCTTGGCCTTTAAGCGATCCTAATAGGACAGGCTCACGTGATAAGTATGCGCTTGCAGCATAGAGTTCCTCACCGATGATGGTATAGTCGCAAGCAGGTATGAAGAAGGGTAGCTGATGAACCGAATCCGTACCCGCTATCTGTATAGCACCGGTGGTGGCACCTGTTTCTGCCAATATCAGTGATTCTGCCCAGAACGTGCCAAAGAATAGGTTAGTAGCTGGACGTTCACGTACCATGGTACCACAAACGGCGGCTGCGTAACCGAACTGTTCTTGGGTGACGAAATACACGTTGTCGGGATCGAATAGATCTGATCGTCCCACACTGGTGTAAGCTTCACGTACGACTTCACGTGCTACGGTGTAGACTACGGGGTCGCGGTTTGGTACAAGTAGTGGGGTTTCATATTTGGCGGCTTTCTTGGCAACCTCACCAAGTATATTGAGCCCAGCAATAGTGCCAATATTTGCTACAGAGGCGATACCAGGTATGAAGAGTATAGGGCGTCCCATTTCGGTAGCACGACCTACAGCTTCTTCAAGTGCATCCAATCCCGCAATACGACGTATGAAGAGCAGTTTACCTCTGCGTGCACCACGTATGAAGTACAATACGATGGAAGAGAAAAGTATCACCCCAATTAACACATTGATACGACCAGTGTTGAACCATTGGGCTGAACTCATCACGGGAGGTGTGATACCTGACGCAACACGTTCAGTATCTTTAACAGCCACTACTTGGTACCTGTACTCGATACCGTCGTTACAAGTGGCGTCAACAAACTCATTGATACCAGCAGGAACACTGCCCACGAGTTGCACGGTATCTGCTGATATCCGTAGTATTTCGTAGCAGGTGAGCTCAGTATCTTGTGGCGATAGTTGCCACCGTATAATGATTGCTCTACCGGCATCGTTGGGCCGATCGTATGCTATGACGTGGGTTGGTGGTGAGATTTGTAAAATAAACACTAACCAGCTTAAAAAAGCCATAGCACCTCCAGTGATATACATCATATAAGCGGATGGGTGGTTGTCAAGAAATGTGTTATCATAGATGATTGACGTGTGAGTTTATTATGTATTATTTAACTATGGAGGGACGATGGGTGTACCGAAGAAACGTAAATCCAAAAGCCGGGTAGGACATCACAGGTCACAGTGGGAACGTAGGCAAAAATTGTTACAATTGGTACCATGTCCCAACTGTGGTAGGTTGATACTACCACATCATATATGCCCTTATTGTCATCACTATAAGGGTAAAGAGATAAAGGTTTAGCCATATGACTAGGATCGGGCTAGACGCTATGGGGGGTGATTATGCACCCGACGTCATTATACGTGCAGTTAATGGACTTGAACCACCGCCGTTCGAACTTGTGCTCATAGGTGATGAGAATCTACTCAAAGATAAAGTTCCAACCTGGGTTAAGATCTATCACACGGAACAAGTCATCGGTATGGATGAACATCCGCTGGATGCAATCCGCAAGAAGCCCAACTCCTCAATAGTTATGGGTATGGAGTTACAGAAAAGGGGTGAACTTGATGCATTCGTAGGGTTTGGTAACTCAGGTGCTTATATGGTGGCAGCAGTTACTAAACTTGGTCGCCTGAAAGGTATCAAGCGACCTGCGTTGGCAACATTTTTCCCAACCGTCAAGGGCTATACGTTGGTACTGGATGTGGGTGCAAATGTGGATGCGGAGCCCATCCATTTCTATCAGTTTGCGATGATGGCATCCATATACTTAGAGCGTGCGTTAGGCATCGATAACCCCAGTATTGGGTTGGTATCAATGGGTGAGGAGGACATCAAAGGTGGCGAGAAGATCATGGAAGCACATAGGTTGTTGAAGCAGTCGGGGCTCAACTTCTACGGCAATATAGATGCACATCAAATACTTTATGGTGTGGTGGATATAGTTGTATGTTCAGGTGCGATAGGTAATGCTATACTGAAGTTTGGTGAAAGTTTGGTTGAGATCATCAGCGATATATTGAGATCGAGCATCAATCGATCAATATTCACGAAACTCGCAGGTGCAATGCTGGCACCGTCACTTAAGAAGTCTTTTGGGCGGCTCAACTACGAGCAATACGGTGGCGCTATACTGATGGGTGTGAAGGGTGTCAACGTGATAGGGCATGGACGGTCGAAAGAACCTGCAATCCAAAATGCGCTGTTCACCGCATATAAATACGTGAAAGAAGCTGTTAACAACAGTATAGAAGAGGCTATACACAGTGTGGCTGGTTAGCTTAGTACTTGTAATACAGACCTTTACGTTAGAAAAAGGTGAAACTTGGGAGTCACTGTTTCAACGTGCAGGGTTAAGTTATAGAGAGTCGTACGTATTGGCTGAATCATTGGGTAAGTTTATATCGCCTACACGACGATGGCCGGGTGAGGAGCTCGTTGTATGTAGGGATACGGCTGGCATAAAATGGATGAAGTATTTCACAAGGGATGCAGGTTATTTCATAGATACAGGGCTTGTAGTAACCCGTATACCGGAACGCCAAATATTAACTTATATACAGGGGGTGGTGGATACAACCTCACTTTACGAGGCGGTGCTCGCACGTGGTGGTACACCTTACTTGGTGTATCAGTTTACTGAGGAGATATTTCCATGGGAGATAAACTTTCACGTTGAGGTGAGACGTGGTGATACGTTTGAAATACTCACGTACAAACGCTATGTAGAGGATAGGTTTATCGGTTACGGTACCATACTATACGCAAGATATGGAGATAGCGAGGCATACTATTTTGAGCCATACGATGGCTACTATGAGCCCAGTGGTAGGTCGTTACAACGTATGTTCTTACGTGCACCGTTAAGCTATGTGAGGGTAAGTTCGGGCTACACTAAGTATAGGTATCATCCTATATTGCATGTTGTACGTCCCCATTATGGGGTGGATTACGTGGCACCATTGGGTACACCAGTACGTGCGATAGGTTCAGGTATTGTCAAGTACGTGGGGTGGCGTGGTGGTTACGGTAAGCAGGTAGTTATCAGCCATCCTAAGGGTTACGAATCGTACTATTCACATCTATCACGTTACGCTAAGGGTATAAGGAAAGGGGTGAAGGTCAAACAGGGGCAGATCATCGGCTATGTAGGGTCGACGGGGTTATCGACAGGGCCGCACCTTGACTTTAGGATAAAGCATAATGGTAGATGGATAAATCCGCTTAAGCTTAAGGTGCCACATGTGAGAATATTGAAGGGAAAATATAAATCAATGTTTACCAAACATAAGCGTGAAATAGATCTTATACGGCGATTCTATCGCTATAGGGGGTGTCTGTGGTTGCTGGGTGAGATTGGCATCACTAAGTAACGCTAAGTTATTGGTCAACGCTTACGATGGTAGCGACGTTTGAGGTATAACATCAATATTGTGGCCTCGACAGGCTTGATACCATCGATGGACATCGCCTGACGTAAGGTTAGCGGCCGTATACGGGAGAGTTTCTCACGTGATTCGGTTGATAACCCCTCTATCTTCCAATAGTCTATATCTGCAGGTATCTGCATATCCTCCAGCTGTTGTAACATCTTTATGAGTTGTTCCTCGCGTCGCCAGTAACCTTCATAATGGGCGTGAATTTCAACCTTTTCAGCAAGCTCATCCGGTAACGGTGGTACAAGTGGACGCAGATCGTTGTAACTTATTTGTGGGCGTTTGAGTATCTGATACAAGGGGTGGGGTTCAGATATTGGGGTGACACCTTTACGCTGAAGGATGGGGTTGATTTCAGATGGCTTCACGTAACGTGATTTAAGTAGCTCGATGGTCTGTTGGACGAGTTTGAGTTTGGATTCAAGTTCGTCTAAATCCTCTTGAGGTACCAAACCCAATTTCACTCCATAATGCATGAGCCTATCTGCAGCATTATCTTGCCGTAATATGAGGCGATGCTCAACCCTACCTGTAAACATGCGGTAAGGTTCGGTAGTACCGCGGGTGACTAAGTCATCGATCAACACCCCTATGTAGGATTCGTGGCGTTTCAGTATAAATGGTGGTTTGCCCTGTACCTTAAGTGCGGCGTTGATACCGGCGATTAGACCCTGGGCAGCAGCTTCTTCGTAACCAGTGGTACCGTTTATCTGACCTGCAAGGTAGAGGTTTTGGATGAGCTTGGTCTCAAGTGTGGGATAGAGTTGGGTTGGACACACCACGTCGTATTCGATACCATAGGCTGGTCGTATGGGGGTGGCATGTTCGAGCCCAGGTATGTGGTGCAGTATTTCAAGTTGTACATCTTCGGGTAGCGAGGATGATAGGCCATTGAGGTAGTACTCCTGGGTGTCGAGCCCATCAGGTTCGATAAATATAAGGTGATGATCCTTGTCACGGAAGCGTACGACTTTGTCTTCGATGGATGGACAGTACCTTACGCCAGTACCTTTGATTATACCGGTGTATAAGGGGGAACGGTCGAGATTGTTGAGTATGATTTCGTGTACTTTGGGGTTGGTACGTGTGAGGTAGCATGGTACCTGGGGTGGAAAGAACTCTTTCGTCCTGTATGAGAAATGGTGCGGGTCAGGGTCGGGGTATTGAGGTTCGAGTTTATCGAAGTCAATAGTTTTGCCATCGATACGGGGGGAGGTGCCGGTTTTGAACCGCATCAATTTAAACCCCAACCCACGTAGGTTATCAGATAGCTCGGTGGCGGGTGGTTCACCTAACCTACCAGCTGGAAAATGTACCAACCCTATATGTATTAGCCCACCCAGAAACGTACCGGTTGTCAACACCACTGTGTCACCGTAGTAGCGCATACCGGTTTGGGTTTCAACACCTATTGCACGGTTGTTTTTGACCAGTATTTTGGTGACAATGTTTTGAAATATTGTGAGGTGGGGTTGCTTCTCTACGGTTTTGCGCATCTCTTGCCTGTACCGCATACGGTCGACCTGTGCACGTAATGACCATACAGCGGGACCTTTGCGGGTGTTAAGCATGCGGAAGCTGATACCTGTTTTATCGGTATTGTAGCCGATCTCGCCACCAAGTGCATCAACTTCAACCACAAGCTGGCTCTTGCCGAGCCCACCTACGGAGGGGTTGCAGCTCATCTGCCCTATTGTGTCGAGGTTTATCGTTAGAAGAAGTGTATCTACTCCCATACGTGCGGCAGCGAGTGCGGCTTCACAACCGGCGTGGCCACCACCTACGACTATGACGCCAAACCTATGTGGGTACTCCATTTATTAAATTTACTTGCTGGTGGGTGATGTCAAAGATAGAATCTCCTTTATAGAGCTTCTACTTTGAGTCCAAACAACTTACCTGCGTGAGTGAGATAACCAAACCGCGAACGAAACTAACGAGATAAACTATGCCACAAAATCCAAGCCCGCAAACTTACCAGCAGTGCCGAGATCCTCTTCTATACGTAATAGCTGGTTATACTTTGCGATACGTTCGGAGCGCGATACTGAGCCGGTCTTTATCTGGCCAGCATTTACGGCGACTGCGAGATCAGCTATTGCAGTGTTTTCGGTTTCGCCCGATCTATGTGAGATGATAACACCCCAACCGGCACGTTTGGCGGTTTCGATCACATTGAGTGTCTCCGTTAATGTACCGATTTGGTTGAGCTTCACAAGTATAGCGTTACTTGTGGCTTCATCTATGCCACGACGTAGGCGCTCGATATTGGTCACGTAGATGTCGTCACCTACTATCTGTATTTTGTTACCAAGTGCTTCATTGAGTAACTTCCAGTTGGACCAATCCTCCTCGGCAAGCCCATCCTCAATCGATATTATCGGATAGTTGTTCACCAGCTCTTCATAGTAGTGGATGAGCTGGTCGGCATCGAGTGATTTGCCCTCAAACTTATATTTGCCATCCTCGTAGAACGAACTTGCTGCCACATCAAGCGCTATGGATATGTCAGTAGCGGGTTTGTAGCCTGCCTTGTCGATGGCTTCCATTAACAGGTCGATGGCTTCCTTGTTATTACGTAGCTGGGGGGCGAACCCACCCTCATCGCCTACACCGGTGTGGTAGCCTTTGGCTTTGAGTATCTTCTTAAGTGTATGGAACGTCTCTGCCCCCATACGTAGGGCGTCACGAAATGTGCTGGCATTATGTGGTACAAGCATGAACTCCTGTATGTCAAGATTGTTATCTGCATGTGCACCACCGTTGATGACGTTCATCAGCGGTAACGGTAGAACGTGCGCATTGACACCACCTATGTAGCGGTAAAGTGGTAGCTCGAGCTCATCCGCACTTGCATCAGCGATTGCCATTGATACACCAAGTATCGCATTAGCACCTAAGCGCGATTTGTTTGGTGTACCGTCAAGCTTAATAAGCTTATGATCGATCTCTATCTGACATAAGCTCTCCATGCCCAGCAGTTCAGGTGCTATGGTTTCGTTTACGTTTTTGACCGCCTGTAACACACCTTTGCCACCGTAACGGTTGGTATCGTTATCACGTAGTTCGAGTGCTTCGTACTTGCCGGTGGATGCACCTGAAGGTACCTGGAATACCCCATATGCACCAGAATCCAATATACACTCAACCTCTATGGTGGGGTTGCCACGTGAATCCAATATCTCACGTGCACGTAGCTCTACTATCACACCCATATGACCTCCTGTTTACTATTTAAAATAGGGTTAAAATTATAAGAACAAGTCTGCTGTACAATAGCCAAGATAATTGACAACACAAGGTGTATCCTTAATTTAAATTCCTTATGAAGCTCAAGAAAGTCACCTTCCCCGGTGGGGTTAAGGTTCCCGAGCATAAGGAGCTGGCGGAGGACAAACCTATAGAGGTGTTGCCCGAACCTGAACTTGCCATCATCCCACTATCACAGCATACGGGTAAGTTCGCTAACCCAACCGTTAAGCCGGGTGATAGGGTCAAGATCGGTACCAAGATAGGTGAGCTACAGGGGTTCATATCGGCTAATGTGCATTCATCTATTGCAGGTAAGGTGGTGAAGATCGAGGAGCATCCACATCCGGTGGGTACTACAGTACCAGCAGTGTTTATCGAGAATGATGGTAGTGGCGAAACCGAGGAATTTACACCTAAAGATTGGGAAGCACTATCGCCACAGGAGATAATCGAGACAATAAAAGAGGCAGGTATCGTGGGGCTTGGTGGTGCAGCTTTCCCTACACATGTGAAGCTGTCACCACCACCTGAGAAGCAGTTCCATAGCATGATACTTAATGGTGCAGAGTGTGAACCTTACCTTACGATAGATCACAGGTTGATGGTAGAGCATGCTAGGGAGATACTTGAGGGTGGTGCCATCATACGTAAGGCGTTGGGTGCCAAAACCGCATACATTGGGATAGAAGATAACAAGCCAGAAGCTATTGAGCAGATGATGAAATTAGCTCCTGAATTCGATTTTGAAGTAGTAGTATTGCGTACGAAATATCCGCAGGGGTCAGAAAAGCAGCTAATAAAAGCTATAACCGGTAAAGAGGTGCCATCAGGTGGCTTACCTATGGATGTAGGTGTATACGTGCAGAATGTAGGTACCGCATATGCAATATACGAGGTGTTCAGTAAAGGCAAACCCCTATACGAGCGTGGTGTCACCGTAACCGGCAAGGTTAAGGAGCCCAAGAACTTACTCGTAAGGATAGGTACACCGGTGAAGAAGTTAATCGAAGCTGCTGGCGGATATAGTGAACCACCTAGTAAGTTAATAATCGGTGGCCCGATGATGGGTATCTCACAATATACTGAGGATATACCAGTAGTTAAAGGTACCACAGGTATTGTTGTGCAGTCAGCAGCTGAGGTGACGTTACCGTTGGATCTACCATGTATAAGGTGTGGCTTCTGTGTAGACGTATGTCCGATGGGGTTGGTACCCACATTGGTTGCAGATTATGTGAGGGTTGATGATATAGATGCAGCTGAAGAGTGGGGTATCATGGATTGTATGGAATGCGGTAGCTGTGCGTATGTATGTCCGGCTAAACGTAACCTCGTACATTACATTAAGCTGGGTAAAACGATCATCATGAAGCGCAGAAAATGAACCCTTCTACAGCTACTCTGAAAGTTAGCGTATCACCCCATATCAGGAGTGTCGACAACATATCACGCATTATGTATAGTGTGATAGCAGCGTTGATGTTACCACTTGTTGGCGCAGTATATTTCTATGGGTGGTGTGCGCTATGGTTGACGCTATCAGGGATAGTGGGTGCGGTGTTGGCTGAGCTTATCGTCAACCTCATACAACGTAAGTTCACAATAACTGACGGTAGTGCGATAATCACCGGTATACTGGTGGCATTTAATGTACCACCAGGTGCACCGTGGTGGTTGCCGTTTGCGGGGTCAATATTTGCGATACTGGTGGCGAAAGCACCATTTGGTGGGTTGGGGCATAACATACTGAATCCAGCACTTGCAGGACGTGCGTTCCTCATGGCGTCATGGCCCAATTTTATGACAAAGGGATGGCTCGCACCGATAAGGCCAGCCGGTAGTACAATTTCGGGGGTGGCAACAATTACAACAGCTACTCCACTGGGGGTGGCAAAACTGCAACCTAACCTCGCAAGTATGCTCAATACACCTGCGGCATTGAAGGCTATGTTTATCGGCAACATAGGTGGGGTGGTGGGTGAAACTTCAGCCTTACTTATATTGGTTGCAGCATTACCGTTGATATTCAAGAAATACATAGATTGGCGGATACCAGTATTTTACGTAGGGACGGTGTTTGTGCTGACTGGGATACTGTATGAGTTTGGGGTGACACCACTCTCACCATTGGCACATATACTGGCGGGTGGGTTGTTTTTAGGTGCATTCTTCATGGCAACTGATATGGTGACCTCACCTGTGACGAGAAAGGGTAAGATAATCTTTGCAATAGGTTGTGGGATAATAACTGTGGCGATCAGGATCTGGGGTGGCTATCCTGAGGGTGTATCTTACTCGATACTGTTGATGAACATAGTGACACCACTTATCGATCGTAAGGTGAAACCAAGAAGGTTTGGTACATGATAGGACGGTTGTTGATAGGAGGTGAATGGGTAACAACTTCAGAAAAGCTACCCGTTTATAACCCCTATAGTGGTGATGTAGTAGCTGAAGTCTATGCAGCAGGTGCGGATGAGGTTGCCCACGCTATAGCTACTGTAAAGGAGGGGTTTAATCAGATATCGCAGCTACCTGCACATAAACGTGCATCCATACTGCGCAGGGTTAGCGAGCTGATAAGTGAACGTAAGGAAGAGCTTGCCCAAACCATAGCACTCGAATCGGGCAAAACCATACGCGAGGCACGTACTGAGGTGCAACGTGCATGCCAAACGTTCCTACTATCGGCGGAGGAGGCCAAACGTGTCACGGGTGAGGTGATACCGTTTGATGCTGTACCATATGGGGAACATAAATTTGGTTTCTACATTAGGGAACCGGTGGGTTTGGTGTTAGCGATAACACCGTTCAACTTTCCATTAAATTTGGTTGCACATAAATTGGGGCCTGCATTTGCAGCAGGTGATGCGGTGGTGCTGAAGCCGTCTACAGTTACACCGATGACAGCGCTGAAGTTAGGTGAGATACTGCTGGAGGCAGGTCTACCACCTAACGCATTGGCGATACTGGTGGGTAAAGGTGAAGTATTGGGTGATATGCTCGTGAAATGCCCTGAGTTTAGGGTTGTTACATTTACGGGTAGTTTGGTGGTGGCGAACGAGATACTACGTAAGGCGGGGTTCAAACGTGTGATCATAGAGGCGGGGTCTAACTCTGCAGCTATAGTGATGGAAGGTGCTGACCTATCATATGCGGTTACTCGTATCAAGGTAGGTGGGTTTGCAGTTGCGGGACAAGTCTGTATATCCGTACAGCGGGTGTATGTGGATGCACGAATCTATGATGAGTTTAAGGAGAGGTTAGTTGCTGAGGTACGTAAGATGAAGGTAGGTAACCCACTGGACGAAACTACGGATATGGGGCCAATGATATCGGAAGCGGCTGCAAGGCGGTTGGAAAGCTGGATAGACGAAGCTGTCAACCGAGGTGCGAAAGTTATCATAGGGGGTGAACGCAAAGGTACGCTGTTCTATCCTACGTTGATGGAAAACGTACCTGAAGATGTGTCACTGTTTCGTGAAGAGGCATTCGGTCCAATAATCCTGTTGTATCCATACGATACGATAGAAGATGCCATACGTGGGGTTAATAACACAAAGTATGGGTTACAGGCGGGTGTGTTTACAAATGACTACAGGAGGGCGCTCGATATCGCACGTAGGATTGAAGTGGGTGGGGTGATGATCAACGATGTACCCACGTACAGGGCGGATCAGATGCCGTATGGTGGGGTGAAACATAGCGGGCTCGGTAGAGAAGGGCCACGCTTCGCTATAGAGGAGTTAACTGAAATCAAGGTGATAACGTTTGATATGAAGAATGTTAAGTGATGACGAACCTGAATGGTAAAACCAGGTTTAGAATTTAGTATCTCGAACTTAGAGGTTCATCCACCCAATAGGGGGTGATATGGAGGTTAAGGTAGGGGGTAAAAAGGTTATCATCAAACAGTCTGATATCACTGAAGAGCAGGTCGATGCTATAGTGAATGCGGCCAACCCATACCTCAAACATGGTGGTGGTGTAGCAGGCGCTATTGTACGTAAAGGGGGTAAGATCATACAGGAGGAGAGCAACAAAATTGGTTACGTACCTGTGGGCGAGGTCGCAGTTACAACTGCAGGTAAGCTAAAAGCCAAGTACGTAATACATGCGGTAGGGCCAAGATGGGGTGAGGGTGACGAGGAAGCTAAGCTACGGCGTGCGGTACGTAATGCGTTGAGTAAAGCTACAGAGTTGAAGCTAAAATCAATAGCTATGCCAGCTATAAGCACAGGGATATTTGGGTACCCCAAGGAAGAAGGTACACGCGTGATACTGGATGAGGTGGTAAATTTCCTGACACATGAGACAACGACGGTGGATGAGGTGCGGCTCGTAAGCATAGACAAGGCTACATATGAGCTGTTTCTTAAGCATGCGGATAGATTGAAGTAAGATGGCAATCATTTGGATAATAGCGGCGTTGGAGCTGGTTGATGTGATATACTTCAGGGCATGGGATTATCCGAAGTCAGTTTATGTGGCACCTGACGGTAACAAGGTGTATGTAGCCAACCTTGAGGGGCAAAACATCGTTGTGGTGGATGCAAAATCCCATAAAGTGAAGGAGCGTATTGAATTATTGGGTAAGCCTGTTGAAATAGCGTTTAGTCGAGGTGGCCGTTGGGTATGGATAACGTTGTTGGATCGTGGTGAGGTGGTAGTATACGATACATTGATAAAGGGGATATTACGTACGATAGAGGTGGGTGAAGAACCTAAGATAGTGAGGGTGTCACCAGACGATAGGGTTGTGGTGGTAGCTAACTGGAAAAGTGGCGATATATCAGTGATCGATACGAAGCAGTTGGAAGAGATCAAACGTGTGAAAGTGGGGCGTCACCCACGAGGCATGGCATTCCATCCGAAACGTCCCTTGCTCTATGTGGCGTTGATGGGTGGTGGTGGCATAGCGGTACTACATACGTCAGGGTTCGATGTGGTAGGCTTTATACCGACGGAGATGACACCACGTCATATTGTGGTGACAAAAGACGGTAATACTGCATATGTGAGTTGTAATCTAGCTAATTGTGTGGAGGTGATCGATTTACGGATGAATAAGGTTATAAAGAGTATAAAGGTGAAGAATAGGCCACGGACGATAGTGTTGTCACCAGATAATAGGTACCTGTACGTGGTGAATTACGAGTCTGACACGTTGGGGGTGGTCAATCTCATGAACGACGAAGTTAAATATTATCCAGCTGGCGAACATCCTGTGGGTGTGGATGTGACACCTGACGGTAAGTATGTATGGGTGACAAATTACTTTCCAAAGTGCTCACTGTACATATATCGAAGGGACTGAAAAGTTGGAAGGTTGGAAAGGGGAGATTGCTACTCTGTAGCTTCGAGATACGGTATTGTGATACTACCCTCGGGCATGATGATCACGCGAAGGTTGTCACCTCTCATACTATAAGCGGCGTCGATGGCGGATTGCAGTGAATCGAATGGACGTATGAAAATACGGTTAAGCACATTGGGGGGTAGATCGGTGACCGCCCACATGTGTGCCCATGTGGCGATTTCAGCCAGCTTAGCTGCTTTGTGGTAGCCGAGTTTATAGCCCTCAGCGATACGGTTGAGGACAGCTTGTGGGGTGGGTTCTTGGCTCAGTAACTCGTAGAAGACCTGTTCACCGATACCTTCACGACACTTTGATACCAATAACAATATACCGTTAGGGGTGAGTGCAAGTTTGGCGTTATCGATAGCCTTCTGTGACTGATAGAGGTCGACATCCATCGGGAAGGGTGCCACGGTGATAACCATGTCAGCTTTGGCATCTACGGGGGTGACGAAGATTTCGCGTGCACTGGCAACTGCCTTGAGGAAGCTTGCATCCATGTCACCGGTAAAAGCTGCATAGATACGGTGATGACGGTCGAGTACGATCTGGATGAAAAACATAGGGGGTGCATGTTGTAACACCATATGGGCACCTTCGTACATGTCCTCAGCGACAGGATTACCGTCGAGCTTCAACGCATGCGATTCAGGTAGTAGTGCAAGCTTGTGGTTAGCTTCTATGGTCTCGTATGCGGTGATACCGGGGAGGATGGACTTACGACCACCGGTGAACCCTGCAAAGTAATGAGGTTCAACAGAAGTTATAACCACCACACGGGGGAACTCGAACAAACATTTATGCACCCATATGGGGGTGCCACGTGATGTGGTACCGATAAACTTGTAGTCGGGTTTGTTCTCGGAATCGTTGAAATATATCCTATTTTGAGAGACTTCATAGAAATCGCCTAGTATACGACGCAGTTCGGTAGGATTCGACCGTCGATGTATACCGGTGGCGATTAGAAAATGTAGCTCCTTGTTGGTAAGGTGAGGTTTTAGCAGCTCTAAGACCTTAGCAGAGGGAGTAGGCCTTGTATGATCGTTTACTACAAAGAGTACCTTATCGGTGTTGAGGAATTCATGTATTGGCGGTGCATCGATAGGATGGGCGAGCGCCTCCTGAAGGACGGATAGTTCATCACGTGTGGGTACCTCGTTTGGATATACGAATTCCACCTGCCACGAATCTGGTAGCTCCGCTACCTGTTTGTCATGTTCACCGTAGGGGAGTTCGATATGCATAATGAATGCCGGGGCCCGGAATCGAACCGGGGACACCGGGATTTTCAGTCCCGTGCTCTACCAACTGAGCTACCCCGGCTTATGTTTAGGATACAGGAAGATAGGTGGTTGTCAAGCTGTTTGATAGTTGTATCTGTAGATAACCTGATATACTTCAGAGTGTACCGGATAATCGTTTATTCAACTCCTTAAGCAATTTATCAAGATCAACTTCATACTTTATGGCGGCCTCCTCGATCGTATCCCATGGGGGTTCACCACATACAAGACATGGTATACCGAAATCCATAAATACTTTGACAGTCTGTGGAAACCTTTCCACCACCTCATCTATCTTCATATCCTTAGTGATCTTATCCGCCATGCTCAATGTTTACACAACGTACGTATCACGTCAAGCTACGGGTCGCTGTATCAGCCACCATACTTGTTGACTTCAACCCAAATCGGTTAAATTTAATGAACTCGGGGCGTGGCGCAGTCTGGTTAGCGCACCAGCATGGGGGGCTGGGGGTCGGTGGTTCAAATCCACTCGCCCCGAGTTTTAAATTATGATCCTTTTCTACTGGGTGATTGCGGGACTTTCGCACATCTTGCCACGAAACGTAGCGTTGTTCATAACGTACAGAATAGCTGATTTTATGTATATCACTCTGTATAGGCATAGGTTGCCCATAGTTTACAAAAACCTTGATATGTTATACGAGTTCAAAATCCCATTGTGGCGTAAGAAGCGGCTCGCATTACGGATATATCGTAACTTTGCACGCTTTATATATGAGTTTCTGTTATTACCGAGGATTAAAGATGAGAAGGTTTTGGCCACATTTGTTGAATATTCAGAGGATCACAAAATACGGCACCTAGTAGAGAAGGGTGAATCGGTGATCGTACTTACTGCACATCTCGGTAATTGGGAGCTTGGTGCTACTATGTTGGCGGTTAAGGGGTACAGGCCGATCGTTATTGCGTTACGGCCACGTTCGAAGCTTGTGGCACATTTCTTCACCAGCCGTAGGTTGAAGGCGGGTATGGAGGTTGTGTATTTGGGTGAACCAATGTTCGTTGTGATTAAAGGGTTACGTTCCAATCGCGTAGTGGCTACATTAGGTGATAGAGACTACGTAGGTGATGGTATAGAGGTGGATTTTTTGGCTGGTAAAACTGTCTTTCCACGTGGTATATTTGAGATCGCCTATCGCACGGGTGCGTATATAGCACCTGCATTCTGTTTACATCAGAACAAAACTCGTTATTTTATATATTTCGAAACCCCATATAAAGTGGAAGATGTCGAATCTGGCATACGACGATGGGTTGATATTTTTGCTAAATACGTGCGTAAGTCGCCTACTGAATGGTATGTATTTGATATGATATGGAGAAAGCACTAATCCTACTACCTGCGTATAACGTGGGCCCCTTGGTGGGTGAGGTCATAGAGCGTATCCGTTATCCACGTAATCACATACTTGTGGTGGATGATGGGTCTACCGATAACACAAGTGAGGTGGCACAATCAAAAGGCGTGATAGTGATACGGCATACGAGAAACTTAGGTAAAGGTGCCGCACATAAGACCGGTTTCCGTTATGCGATAACTCACGGTTATGACTATGTGATAACCCTAGATGCGGATGGACAACACGATCCTGACGAGATACCGCAATTCATGGAGGCTATAAACCGCTATGATATGGTGATAGGTAG
>CBFDTI010000008.1:0-29262 GCA_965612795.1 uncultured bacterium
AGGTCCCAAGGGTTGGTCTGTTCGCCCATTAAAGCGGTACGCGAGCTGGGTTCAGACCGTCGTGAGACAGGTCGGTCCTTATCCGCCGCGGGCGTAGGAGACTTGAGGGGAGCTGCCCCTAGTACGAGAGGACCGGGGTGGGGGGGCCTCTGGTGTACCAGCTGTCGCGCCAGCGGCACCGCTGGGTAGCTATGCCCCTAAGGGATAACCGCTGAAAGCATCTAAGCGGGAAGCCCTCCCCAAGATTAGGTCTCCCTCCCAATCCGAAAGGATTGGGACTGAAGGCCCCCGGAAGATGACCGGGTTGATAGGCCGCAGGTGTAAGCCCCGTAAGGGGTTGAGCCGAGCGGTACTAATAGGCCGTGCGTTCTACCCTGCCAACCTTCAACCTCCGACCCCAAAATTTACCCCTCATCTTACCCTCCTCTACCGCGGGGCCGCCCTCCCCCCGCGGTTACTAATCAACTAAAAAGGAACCTATAACACTTGACACCCTCCCCTATACTTTATCTTTAATTATAGGATATCCTAAAAAAGTTTGGTAATTGAAAGAAGGAGGTGAGATGTGGTGGGGTTGGCATCCATGGTATTGGTGGGCATGTAGGTGGTTTCCGTGGTTACCGCGTTGGTGGTGGACCGGCATATATGGTCCGGTTTATTGGGGCCCTTATGGGCCGCAGGTTGTGTGGTCGAAGGAGGACGAGATTCGCATGTTGGAGGAGGAATCGCGCATGTTACGCGAACGCCTTGATATTATAGAGAAGAGGCTTGAAGAGCTTAAAAAGGAGGCATAATGTGGCGTGGTAGAGGTTGGTGGGGTCCATGGCCTGGTCATGGTCCTTTCAGTTACTTGCCACCGTGGTTACGACCTGGTTGGTGGTTCGGCCGCGGTTGGTGTTGGTGGTTTTATCCCTATCTGATGGGTTATCCGTATTATTCACCCTGGCTATATCCTTATACACCTTTCTCATTTACTGGAATGTACCCTTATTCCCCCACTTATCCCACATCCGCCTACACACAGCTACCTAAATCGGAGGTTAAATGAAGCTACTCATAGCGAGCGCAGGTGAGGGCGGGCTTGACGATATGGTATCACCTGTATTCGGTAGGTGTCCATCTTTCACTATAGTGGAGGTTGAGAATAGCCAGATCAAGAATGTTCGTGTCATACCTAACCAGTATGCATCAGCTGCGGGTGGTGCCGGTATTCAAGCTGCTCAACTAGCAGCCAACGAGGGTGTAACTGCAGTGATTGCAGGTCATTTTGGGCCCAATGCCGCGATGGTGCTACAGCAAGCTGGTATAGAAGCTGTGTCTGCATCCCAGATGACCATACGTGATGCAGTAAACCGTTATCTAAAGGGTGAGCTCACCTCCCAACCGAGTGCACCCACATATGGGGTACCACCATATGGTCCAGGTATACCTTACGGGCCTGGTATGGGATATGGTCCTGGCATGGGTTACGGCCCCGGTATGGGTTATGGTCGTGGTATGGGATATGGTCGCGGTTATGGCGGTTGGGTACCTACCTCCTATCCACCTGCTGAACCTCCACGTGAACTTGAGAGAGAATGGCTCGAATTCGAGAAACGCATGTTGGAGGAGCGGTTGAAGCAGATCGAACGTCGGCTGAAAGAGCTAAAATAATGCCAGGCCGCAGATATCGAGGTGGTAGAAATCTATGGCCCGGTCGTTGGCCCTATCCCATAAGATGGTGGCGACCGGGCCAGTCTCAACTACCGGTTAGAACTTACCCCACAATTGACAGCTCCTTATGTAAAGGTTGTGGTATCTGTGCAACCGTATGTCCTACCGGTGCCATAAGAGTTGAAGATAAAGTAGCTAAGATTGATGCTTCTCAATGTATCCAGTGTGGTCAGTGTGTACATGCATGTCCGGTTGGTGCGATTAGGTTCTAATGGTGATCGCTGTTGCTTCAGGCAAGGGTGGTACCGGTAAAACTACCGTCGCGGTCAACCTTGCGTTATCACTTTCTGATGTGCAATTCATAGATGCAGATGTGGAGGAGCCCAACGCTAACCTATTCCTTAAGGTTGATCTACAAAAGCTCGAAGATGTGGCGATACCCATACCACAGGTGAACGCCAACTGTAGCTTCTGTGGCAGATGTACCGAATTCTGTCAGTACAATGCGATCGTGGTCATACCTAACAAGGTGATCGTATTTCCTGAACTATGTCATGGCTGTGGTGGCTGTAAACTCGTATGTCCAAACAATGCAATCGCTGAGCAACCCCACGTCATAGGGTATATAGAACATGGTAAAACCGACACTATCGAATTCTATCACGGTGTGTTGAAGCCGGGCAAACCCTCCGCTACTCCCATCATACGGCAACTCAAACGCAAGATCGACCCCACCCGTACCGTTATCATAGACGTAGCCCCCGGTATCGGCTGTACGGTTATCGAATCCCTAAGGGGGGTGGATTTCTGTCTACTTGTGACCGAACCCACACCGTTTGGATTGTATGATCTCGATCTCACCGTGAGCGTTATAAAACAACTTCATATACCCTGTGGTGTGGTAATCAATCGTTCCACTATAGGTGATGATAGGGTTCAACACTACTGTGAAGCCCAGAATATACCCGTACTTCTACAGATACCATATGATGATAAGATTGCGCAATTATATTCACAAGGTATACCTTTTGTCTCACAATTTGACAGTTGGCGTGATAAGTTTCGTAGCCTATTTGATAAAATAAATGAAGCAGCTCACCATAATAAGTGGTAAGGGTGGTACTGGTAAGACTACCATCACTGCCAGCTTTGCGATACTTGCAGACAGTCCAGTCATAGCTGATGCTGATGTGGATGCACCCGATCTACATCTTATTTTAGCTCCGAAACCGTTCGAAACCATCCCGTATGTTGGTATGAAAGTAGCCGTTAAGGACCATACCCTCTGTAAGCTCTGTGCTGAATGTCGTAAACACTGTAGGTTTGACGCCATCGATGAAGAGCTTAACATCATCGAAGATATGTGTGAAGGTTGTGGCGTATGTGCACACGTATGCCCTAACGATGCAATAACTTTGAAACCTACCCCTGCAGGCTATGCGTATATGTCAGAAACGAGGGCAGGCCCTATGTCACATGCGGTGTTGAAACCCGGTGCTTCAACCTCCGGTAAGCTTGTCACCCTTGTACGTGAAAATGCGCGTAAGCTCGCCAGCCGTTACAATAGGGAGTTGATAATAATTGATGGACCACCTGGTATCGGGTGTCCAGTTATTGCCGCTATCGTGGGGGTTGACCTTGTACTGATAGTTACTGAACCCAGTGTCACCGCTATTCATGATATGGAGCGCATACTTGAGGTGGTAACCCATTTCCATATACCTGTACTTGTGTGCATCAACAAATGTGATCTTAACCCCTCCATGACACACGAGATCGAACACTATTGTAAAACCCGTAGCATATCAGTTGCGGGTAAGCTACCTTTTGACAAAGCTGCCACTATGGCGATGGTAGCTGGTAAATCTGTGGTTGAGTTCAACGATAGCATGCTTTCACCTAAGCTACATGATTTGTGGACTGTTGTATCACAGTATCTTTTCACTTCAACATAGATCCTATATCACACTTGTTGATACACTATAGAAATTACTTTTATTAAGATGAATTGGTACGGTTGGTGTGGCAGACTAATCGATGTTGATCTTTCACATAAAAAAATAGGAATTGTACCGTTAGATCCAGATACAGTCAGGTTGTATCTTGGTGGTAGGGGGTTAGGTGTTTACTTGGTGTATAATGAACTCAACAGGTATATCGATCCACTATCTGCCGATAACTTGCTGGTATTTGCAGCAGGGCCACTCACTGGTACACCAGTACCAACTACGGGAAGGTTTGCATGTGTATCGAAGTCACCTCTCACCGGTACAATATTGGATTCCAACTGTGGTGGTAGGTTTGGTCCCTACCTCAAGTTCGCCGGTTACGATGCTATCATAGTGCGTGGCGCCTCACGTACCCCGGTCTACATAAGGATTGCAGACGATGTTGTATCCATAGAGGATGCACGTTCGTTATGGAGTAAAAACGTACGTGATACCACAGCCGCATTAAAGGAATACGGTTCCGTACTATGTATAGGGACTGCTGGTGAGCGTTTGGTAAGATTTGCCAGCATAATGAATGACAACATCTCTGCGTTAGGTAGGGGTGGTTTGGGTGCAGTGATGGGTAGTAAAAACCTAAAAGCTATTGTTGTTAATGGTTCAAACCGGCCCAAGGTCTACGATCCCAATCTTTTGCGGTATCGTAACGCTGACATCACGCGGTTACTTGTTGCAAGCCCAGTATCTTCCAAGGGTTTGCGTGTGTACGGTACACCGGTACTTATGAATCTTATCAATTACATGAAGGTATTACCAACCGCTAACTTCCGCAGGTCAACCTCCCCTCATGCGTATGAGTTATCCGGTGAACGCATACATGAGCGGTTTGGGGTTAAACTTACCCCATGTTATGGATGCCCCATAGCTTGTAAACGTGAGATCAAACCCTCAGGTGTGGAGGTACCCGAATACGAAACATTGGCAATGTTGGGTACCAGCTGTGAAGTTACCAACCTAAATGCTATAATAGAGGCTAACCACCTCTGTAACGACTATGGTATGGACACCATATCCTGTGGCGCTACAATAGCATGTTATGCTGAACTCAATAACTTACAGCTTGACCCTGGAACACTCATTTCACTTGTACATAAGATTGGTACCCGCAAGGACGTGGGGGATGAGCTCGCTGAGGGTGCACACCGTTACGCTAGCAAGATGGGGCACCCCGAACTTAGTATGGATGTTAAAGGGCTTGAACTCCCCGGATATGATCCACGAGGTGTGTTCGGTATGGCGCTCGGTTATGCAACCTCCAACCGCGGTGGTTGTCACACACGTGCATATATAGTGGGGATGGAAATCTTCGGTAAACCCAAACTCATACACCGTCTATCGTGGGTTGGCAAACCTAACCTCGTGGCGCTGCTACAGAACATATTTGCGGCAGTAGATTCAACCGTAATGTGTAAATTTGCATTATTTTCAGTAAGCGAGGAGGAGATCGCCAATGCATTATCTGCTGTTACGGGGATAGATTTTACCTCTGAGGATTTTATCCAGGTGGGTGAACGTATCTGGAATCTCGAGCGTCTTTTCAACCTACGTGAGGGGTTCACTAAATTGGATGATACGCTACCGGAACGTTTCTTCCAGGAAGATACAGATGTAAAAAGGATATCTAAATCCGAGTTCATGTCAGCATTACTGGAGTATTATCGTGCAAGAGATTGGACTAAGGATGGTATACCCACACACGATAAACTACAGGCGCTTTCAATAGCAGCTGAGTACAGTCATGTGGCGTGAATTCGATAAATTTGGCAAAAAATTGGTACAGTATGGGTTAACGCATTCGCATTTCGGTAACATGAGTGTGAGAGTAGGTGATAAGATGTTCATCACCCGTAGTGGTAGTATGCTTGATGAGTTGGATGAGAATCAGATCGTGGAGGTACATTTACATAAACCGACGAGCTTCGATATAATCGCATCCTCTGAGCTTATCGTACATCGTGAAATCTATAAGAATACATCTGCATTGGCAATAATACATGCACATTCGCCGTTCGCAGTTATATTGTCGTTGTTGACGGATGAGAAAGAGATCATGCCGGTAGATTCCGAAAGCATATATTTTCTGCATGAAATCCCTATAATTACCGGTAAGGTGGGGTCAGCCGAACTCGCACGTAATGCTGCTAATGCGCTCAAAGATCATAAGGCTGTTATAATAAAGGGGCACGGTACAATTGCTATAGGTAAAATTTTAGAAGAAGCCTACGTCCATCTATGCTGTGTCGAACATGCTTGTAAAGTTAAGTATTTTATGGACTTACACAAAATACGCTAACTGGATGACTTATTTAGCTCCTCATAGGCAAGTTTCGCCAACCCACCCGCAATGTGAGCTTTGAGTGTTTTCTCCCGTAATTCGCCTTCGAGTCGTTTCATAACAGTCTCAGTATCTGCACGCAATATATTGCGTACGGTTTGACGTGTTATACCGAGATGTTCTGCGATCTCGGCTTCCGTCTTTTGATAATCATTAGCTAATACTACCACATAAGCAGCTTCAAATAAGCTAGGTAGCCAGGTGAGGTTACGGTACGTGATCAACTTCTTTGGGCCGCCCAAAATTTCTAAAGTTTTGAGAAATACACGGATGGCGGCACTGTCAACATCGGGACGCTGAATTTCGTCAGGCTTCAAAATTGCCATCTTACCTCCTCTTATGATGATCTACGCATAAGTGTAGTAAGACTTGGCCCTATGCGGACCAGTCCTGTTTTTGTGATTTCCATAACATGTGTATCAGTGTCATGGCCACATAAGCGACAACCATCAATCCTAAACAACCGTATAAGTTCGCCAATCGGTCGTTTATAAAGACGTTCGTCGTATGTACTGCTGATCATCTTTTTGGTTAACACCATCGTACCATCCAATATATGGGCTACGGCATAGCCGCCGGCTGCTTCAGCAGAAAGTTCCTCATGGCCTGACCGTTTCTGTGATACAAAAAGTGCAGTTTGATACCAGCGTTTCATAAAGTTATACAGTTGACGTACTATTGAGCGTGCCATCATCTCCCTTGCCTCAAACAACCCAGTAATTGAATCTATCACCGTAATTTTTATGCGATATTTTTTAATAGCATATGCGAGCGTATTAAGTAACGTGGGTATCTCCTCGCGTAGCGATGTGTATGATGCGGCATCTATTATGATGAGGTTGGATTCGATTTCCTCGTAATCCAAAGACATTGCAATCGAACGTGATTTTAATGCAGATGCCAGGAATGGAGCTGGTGTCTCAACTGTTACAAATGCTACGGGTAGACCTATTGAAGCTTGTTTCAATGCAAACTGTTCAACCATAAGGCTCTTACCGGTATCCGGTATGCCGGTGAGATTTAACACAGCATATTGGGGGAACCCACCTAATGGTACACGTTCTGGACCAGCCTCTGTTACCTTCGTTGTGAAAAACAGCCCATCTAACCCCTCTACACCCGTTGGTATACCCCGTATTTCAGGGGCTGACTTGGCAGCTTCACCTAATTCCGTCACTGCGGATTCGACAATCTCATGCTCTTTATGGGTCATATTATAAAATATGTCAAATAAAAGTGTGGCAACTGCAGCACTATGATAGGAGTTGACGTTACACTTTTTGGTAGAATTTTAAATAAGCTGTTAACATGAAACGCATCATGGTGACGGGTGCGTTGGGTCAGATAGGGTCGGAGCTTATCATTACACTACGTGAAAAATATGGTGCCGATTCGGTACTCGCTGTGGACTACAGGGCACCCGACAAGGATTATGCCGGATTGTTTGAATTAGCCGACGTACGTAACAGGGAGGTACTCGACCGGCTTGTCACTAAGTATAAGATAGACACAATTTACCATCTTGCAGCTATACTATCAGCTAAGGGAGAAAATAATCCACAGCTTGCGTTCGAAACTAACATACTTGGGTTGTACAATGTGCTTGAGGTGGGGCTCAAACATAGGATTGAACGCATAATAGTACCGAGTTCAATAGCTGTGTTTGGTCCTGATGCCCCAAAGGAGAACACACCGGTTGAGGTGGCACTACAGCCTACCACCATGTACGGTATTACGAAAGTGGCAGGTGAATTACTGGGCAACTATTACTACCATAGGTTTGGGCTCGACGTACGCGGTGTACGGTTACCAGGTATTATAAGTAGTGAAACACTACCAGGTGGTGGTACCACCGATTATGCGGTGGAAATGTTCTACGCTGCAGTTAAAGGTGAACCTTATATATGCTTCGTACGTGCAGATACCGTATTACCCATGATGTATATGCCGGATTGCATAAAAGCGCTTATACAGCTGGCGGAAGCTGATGGCTCAAGCTTGCGCTATAGATGCAATTATAACGTAACCGCTATGAGTTTCTCTGCGGGTGAGCTGGCGGATGCGATCCGTGAGTTCATACCAGATTTTGTATGTGAGTTTAAACCCGATCACCGTCAGAAGATAGCGGATGCGTGGCCAAGGTCGTTGGATGATTCTGCGGCACGCGAGGATTGGGGATGGCAACCCGACTACGATCTTAGAGCTATGACAAAAGATATGATAGATAAACTGAGGAAGAAACTTCATCCCCCGAAGTAGGAGGGCAAATGTGGTGGTTCGACCCTCTTTATATTTTTATGATGATACCTGTTTTTATAATATCCATAATAGCACAGATGTGGGTCAAAAATGCATATGCTAAATATTCGAGGATACCCAATCGCAATAAGATAACGGGTGCAGAAGCGGCGCAAATCATAGCACGTAGGATGGGCCTCCAGATAAACGTGGAGTTAACTTCTGGTTTGCTGTCAGATCATTATGATCCACGTACACGTACGTTAAGGCTATCGCCACACGTCTATAACGGGTACAGTATTGCGGCTGTCGGTATCGCTGCACATGAAGCTGGACATGCCATCCAACACGCATATGGATATGCACCACTACAGCTACGTAGTGCACTCGTACCGGTGACAATGTTGGGGTCGAACCTCGCATGGCCGCTTATATTTGTGGGCTTTATATTTCATTGGCTTTCACTCATAAAGTTGGGGATACTCTTCTTCACCGCGGTAGTGGTGTTCCAGCTTATTACCTTGCCGGTGGAGTTCAATGCCAGCCAGCGTGCACTGAAAGTTCTACACGATACTAATATACTTACCAAGCGTGAGCTATCGGGTGCACGTGAGGTGTTGACGGCAGCTGCACTCACTTACGTGGCAGCTGCTACCGCAGCTATCTTACAACTACTATATTTCCTTATACGGGCAGGACTTATCGGTGGACGTGAAGAGTGAAGAGCATACCATAGTTTGAGCCAAGAAACGTCTGTTATTGTTATGTTTTAATTGACCTATACTATATCACGTTTATCTTAGTATGATGGTTGATAGAAAATTAACTCAAAAATATAAATGGGGCAAATTTAGTGCATTATTAATGGTATGGATTGTTACTACCGCATGTTTTGCGACCATTTATGCTACACTTGATTACGTGTTTGTGTTGACTTTTGTGTTACGGATCGCTTTGTTCACATTATATCTAGTAACACTTGTTATCTCTATCTCCATGCAATTACGTAAGTTACCTCCACTACGTGAGGTAGCGTGGCAGATTGATAAGAGTGAGGGGTTCAAAGGACATCTTATCACATTGGTTGAACGCAAGAAGCTGACACATCCCCCCTACTCCAAGGATTTACTCAACCTTGTATCTGAGCGTGCGAACCAGTTTAAATTTTTGCCATTCTTAAAATTCTGGCGCCGATACCTGTTGTATCCGTTACAGATTGGTTATATAAGTATAGGGGTGATAGCTTTAACTTTAATATCACCGTTACGCCATAATATTTCACATCTGTTTAACCGCAACTACTTCAGCTTGCAGGTGTTACCCGGTGATACAGAGTTGGTGGTCGGTGACTCGCTCACCATAAACGTTATACCTGTGGGGATAACACCACATAAAATCTATTTGTGGGTGGACTCCACCCGCTACGTATTGAAGCTGTCCGATGGGTTCACGTTTTCACTTATACCACATCGTGGGTTCACCTATCGTGCACAGCTTGCGGATGTGAGTACCCCCGTTTACAAGGTTGATCTACTTGTACCGCCATGGGTTAAGCGATGGTCTATCAGATGCAGATACCCAATCTATACGGGGTTACCACCTACTTTATTGGATAACCCCAACTTACAGGTACTGGTAGGTACACATGTGTCGATATCGGGGGTGGCAAATACGTCACTCGCTATGGTGGATTTCATACTGGGTGACGAACTTCACCCCGCCCAAATATATGGTGATAGCTTCACTTTTAACCTGATCGTCGATACTTCACTCAATTATGGTGTGGTACTCCACGATATTAATGGGTTATCGAGTGATACCTGCTTCTACTCCATCTATGCATATGCGGACGACCCGCCTGAGATATCGCTTTTATATCCGCTGTACAGCCAACCCATACCTGAAGATGCACATGTACGTTTGATAGGTAGGTTACGTGACGATTATGGGGTGGCTAAGGTGTTGCTTATCAGCTCTTGTGATACGATTGAACTTGCTACATTCCGTAATGTGACGGATACAATTTACGATTACATATGGGATCTCAACCCCTACGGGTTGATGCCTGGTGATACTGTATGGTTTAAGCTACGGGTTTACGATAACGACACTTATAAAGGGCCAAAATATGCAGATAGCCCGGAATTATTTGTGTACTTTCCTACACTTGAAGAACTCTATACCCAAATGGAAAGATACAGCGAACAGCTACAGGTGGAAGGTACTGATCTGCAGTCGATGATCGACGAACTTACAACAAAAATTATGGAACTCAAAGCACACGAACTTACTGACACTTTACGTGAGGAGATAAAGGAGCTTGAACAACAGGTTGAACTGCTTCGTCACCATGTGAAGCAGTTCGAACAGCAATTCACCCAACAGCTGGAGCATACTGAAGATATGGAGCTACTCGAGCCTGAAACTATTGCGAAGCTCGAACGCATAAAAGAGCTAACGTCGGAGATTATGACACCAGAGATGGAACGCTTGCTTAACGAAATAATGGATAAACTTCGTAACAATCCTGACATATGGCGTGAAGCGCTGTCAAAGATGGAAGATTGGATGCATAAGCTTGAAGCTAACCTCGACAGGACGATTGAGTTGCTTGAAAACATAGTGAACGAGCGTCGCCTTAAGGAGTTGATGGAGGAAGCCACCCGCATAAAGGGGGCATGGGATAACCTTGCCGAACAGAGCAAGGTAGCAGCTCCAGAGACTCGTAGGGGGTTGAGTAAATTAGCACAGGACCTACAACAGGATCTCCATATATTAAAAGAGGGGATTGATTCACTTGTAGCCGATATGTATCTATCAACTGAACTGTCGCGTATCGCACAGGATATACCATCAATACAGAGCAAAATGGAACAAGCGACAGAAACCATGCAGGCGGGTGAACATCCAACTCAACTTGCACCCTCCATAAGCCATGATTTAGATAAATTAGCCCAAGCCCTACGTTCACTTTACGAGAAGGTGAGCCGTGGCACGTTTGTTGTGGAGGAGCTACAGGAGATGGAGCGTGAGTTGATACAACTTTCTCACTGGGAAGAGGAGATTGCCACCAACCCAAGGGTTAAATCCCCTGTACGTCAGGCTGCTATCCGTGACGCCTTGCACAATATAAAGTTAAGGTATTTATCGCTCTACCGTAAATCGCCATTCCTGAGTGGTGAACCACTAAACTTTATCGATACTGCAATCAAGGAGATGGAACATACCTCACAGTTACTCTCACAGGGTAAACACTCAGAAGCTACCCAATACGCTACCAACGCTATGTATAACGTTAATCAAGCCATATCGGTGTTGTCACAACAGCAAGCTGCATGCCAGCAATTAGCATGTCAGTCACAGGGACAAAGTTCTATGAATATGTTGATGCAGATGTTGAACCAGATTGCACAGTCACATGAGGCACTTATACAGATGGCACAGAACATGCTTGCTACGTCAGGGTTACCACGTGTACTGGGTGAATCCGCACAACAGATAGCAACCCAAGAGCGTGAACTTGCAGATAAATTGCACAAAGTGGCTGAGGGGTTACGTGGACGTACGCTTGGCGACCTTGGTCATGTAGCGGATGAACTCGATAAGCTTGCAGATAGGATCGAACAGGGTGGTATCACACCTGAAATCATCAACCGTCAAAAAGAGCTATTACGTCATATGTTGGATGCACAGAAATCCATCTATACCAAGAAGTTTTCACGTAGGAGGATATCCGAACCAGGGCAGGACTTTACCAACCTCATAGGGCCACAAGGGTTGAATCCCAAAACCCGTCATGGTGTATCACAGAAACAGATTTGGCATGCACTACGTGAAAGATTTATACCATATTATGAACATTACATACGTGAATATTTCAGGAAGCTGGAGGAGTGATGTGGTGGATTAGCTTATTTATTTTTATGAGTACTACAGATGTGGATTCGTCACGGGTGGCAGCCGAGTATGAGATACTCGTAACTGCCAAACGTATACCTATGGTATCTGAATATGCAGCATTTAGCTACAAAATTATACGGACTCAGCTATTGCCTGTATCTATACCGTATTGGGTTGATGCATATACGTGGATAAACTATCAGGTTGAACTTGCCACGTGCTACATACGAGGGATATCGCAAAAACATAACCTCATATTGGTTAATAGTGTACCGATAGCGCATGAGTTAATGTTAGATTTCGGTATATTATACCCCCTATGGGATAAGATTGAACTCGTCCGCGGTAGTGGCACCCTATACGGGTCGGCTGCTATAGGAGGGGTGATGAACTTTGTCTCCCTACCTATACGTAAGACAGGGGTACGGGTTTTCCTACCTACATACACGCATGAGGGTATCTTAAGGTTATCTTTAGACGCCAACTTACGGTGTAAAGGGGTAAACTTCCAGTTACGAGGTATACCGGAAAATGTAAGCACAGGGTGGGAGGTGCCAGGTCTGAGATTTACAACCCGATACCAATGGGGTACATTTGAATACGATCGTCTCACCCGTACAAGGCGACCGCCCAATGGTGTACGTACTGATACAGTTAATTTAATTTCGTTGAAGTTGACCCCACCTTTTGCATTTAACCCACAACTTACAGTTTTTGACAACAGATTTATCGAACACTATTCCAGTACATGGGTGTACAGCTGTCATCGTGAACATACTCGCGGTATGAAGTTAGAACTTCGGCACCACGGTACCATCAACATCGTCGTAGGTATCGACATCCTGCATACGAAGTTCAATAGTACCGATGTGGGTGATAGGGAGCGTCACGAAATAGCGGGTTGGTCACGCAGTGAATACGTTATTGGTAACTTGATATTATGTCCAACGGTGAGGCTTGACTACAATCGTACGTCGGGTAGGGTGATACCTACCTATAACTTAGGCGTCACCTACAGAGGTAAGTTGATAGTATTTGCTTCATACGGTACGGCGTTCCGATACCCTGGCTTTTTTGACCTGTATTGGCCTGCCCAGATTTGGGATGGCGGTGGAGTTGAAGGTAACCCCAATCTCACACCTGAATCAGCTAGTGATTGGCAAATAGGGTTACGTCATAAGTATTTTGAGCTCACTATGTTTGATACACGTATAGATGACGAAATCGTATGGCTACCAGATACTGATAACGTGTGGCGTCCACATAACTTAGGTAGGGTCAACTCCAGTGGACTGGAACTGACCCTACGCTATGCATTAGGTATCCTACATATGGAGGGTAACCTCACATACACACGTGCGATGTACGATGGTACGCGCGTACCGTATTATCCACGATGGCGGGTGAATCTCAACTCATACATAAAGCTGAGTGATTATTCTATATTTAGTGTAACATATGTACGTGAGACCGACCGTGTTGATATATCAGGTAAGAAGTTGCCGGATGTGGGATGGCTCGATATCGAATCCCGTATACCGGTAGACCCACATGCGGTTGATATTGCACAGATTTACATTAAACTACGTAAGCCAATGGGTAAAGAAGTGGAGTGGTTACCGCCACTTAGTGAATGTATGGATGAACGCATATGTGTAGGGCTAATACTAACAATCGAGTGATACGGTTACTCGATTATATATTTCTGTTACGGCCGTCACTTATGGTGCCAAGTTGGACGTTCTTATTGCTTGGCTATTATCATGCCACAGGTAAATTGCTGCACTTATCGACTGCTTTCTGGTGGGCTTTCTCCATAATGACATTACTTATGGGTGGTACTTACATATTGAATCAGATTGTCGATCGTGAAAGTGATCGCATCAACCGCAAGCTATTCCTCATATCCGAGGGCCATATTGCGGTTAGACCTGCCTATACCTACATGTGTGCACTTTGGGCAACTGCGGTGGGGTTGAGTTTGTGGAGGTTTCCGAAATACGATTATCTGTTCCTTATCGCCATCATCATGGGGATAACCTATTCGCTACCACCGTTTAAATTTAAAGCAAGGCCGTTCATCGACATAATCTGGAATGCTATTGGTTACGGGTACGTAAATTTTCTTATAGGATGGATGACAGGCAACCCCATAACTACGACAGCAACCGTTATCGCTATACCGTATGTTTTATTGGTGGCTGGCGTATTTGTGAACACTACTATACTTGATATCGAGGGCGATAAGCGGGTGGGTGAACTCACCACGGGGGTGTATCTTGGTGCAAACCGTGCTGCTAAGTTAGCACTTGTGTTAATAGTGCTTACGGTGGTGATAAGCTACATATTGAGAGTATGGATTGCACTTGGTGTAGCTGTTTTTGCATTACCCTTTTATATAAGTGCGGGGTTACGTGGTAGACGTGAAGATTATTTTCTATCGGTGCGGTTAAGTGCACCCATACCCAGCATTGTAATGTCGATATTCTACCCGATCTTTATCCCCATATGGGGGGTGCTGTTCCTCTCCATGCGATGGTACTACAAGAGACGGTTTGACCTCATCTATCCAAAGTTGATAGGGTAGATGATGGGTTGCCTTTTACGGGGGTGGGTTAATTTCTAAAATGGGATTTAGTTGAGGAGGTGCCACATGAAAAAACTAAGGCGTTATGGGATTATAATGGTAGCTATAGTACCTCTTCTACTATTTATACATGGGCAGATACAGCTGCAGACTACACGTCATAACCTGCAGAAGTTAAGTGAATTCACGTATATACTGCAGCTGGTGAAATCAAACTGGGTACAGGAAGTGGATCTCGACACGCTTATAGATTTTGCAATACAGGGGATGTTGAAATCACTTGATCCACACTCAGCATACCTTACACCTGAGGGTACGGAGGAGCTCACCATCCAGAGTAAAGGTAAATATGGTGGATTAGGTATACAGATAGGTATAAGGGATGGATGGCTTACGGTGATTGCACCTATTGAGGGTACGCCTGCCGATCGTGCTGGTATGAGGCCAGGCGATCGTATCATCAAAATAGAGGGTGTATCAACGAAAGGCATAACCCTACAGGAAGCAGTTAAGAAGCTGCGTGGTGACCCCGGTACAAAGGTGACAATCACAGTAGAACGTCCGGGCATGAAGGAGCCGTTCGACCTTACCATCACACGTGCAATTATAGAGATTAAAAGTGTACCATATTATGGGGTGTTGGAGGACGATATAGGATATATAAGGTTGGCACATTTTGACGGTGGTGCTGCAGATGAAGTACGTAAGGCGGTTGATGATCTACGTAGCAAGGGTGTACGTAAGTTCATACTCGACTTACGTAGTAACCCAGGTGGCTTACTTAAGGAGGCAGTCAATGTCGCAGATATATTTATTGGCAAGGATAGCCTGGTGGTATCGGTACAGGGGCGTAATCCATCCATAAATCGTGACTACAAGGCGACACAACCGGGGCCACCACCATGGCCGGTGGTTGTACTGGTGGATCGTGGTAGTGCATCCGCATCTGAGATTGTGAGTGGCGCGATACAGGATTGGGAGCGTGGTGTTATATTGGGTGATACAACGTTTGGTAAAGGTTCGGTACAGCATATCTTTAGGGTGACTGGAGATAGGGTGTTGAAACTTACCACTGCATTGTATTATACGCCGAGCGGTAGATGTATACATCGAACTGATACACTACGATACCTGCTACGTGTACCTACAGCTAAGGATACATTCTATACGTTAGGTAAACGGCATCGTCCACAGGTGGGAGGTGGTGGCATCATACCTGACATCGTACATGAGACTCGATACGTGTCACCGATAGTGGACAAAATTATGCGTAAAGGGTTATTCTTGACGTTTGGTGCCCGCTATGCACGTGAGCATACTGAGCTTAAGCCGGGCTTCGACCTATCCGATGACGTGTTGGAAAACTTCAAATCCGAGTTACGTGCACATGATGTGGAGTTCGCAGATAGTGAGTTTGTTGCACATAAAGATGAGATTAAGTTGCGCTTGAAGATGGCGATCGCCGAAACGAAATGGGGGAGCGCCGGTCGTTATGAGGTATGGTTGAAGGCAGATCCGTGGGTCAATGAAGCGATTGAAATCCTGAAAGCAAGTGAAACGTTGGATGACTTATTTGAACAAGCAAGTAGGTATTGATGGCGAGCCAAATACTTTCGAAGAAGGATATAAGCCGGTTATTGGAGGAGATTGCATGTAGAGTGGTGGAACACCATCAGAACGAGGATACAATCTATGTGATAGGTATACATACACGTGGTTATCCATTAGCTAAGAGGTTGGCACAGAGGTTGAAAGCGTTGGGCAAATCGGTTAAGATAGGGTCGCTTGATATCACGTTTTATAGGGATGATCTGACAATGATAGATAAAAAGCCGGTTGTTAAGGCGTCCAACATATCGCCAGAGATCGACGATAAGGTGGTGTTGCTGGTGGATGATGTGATATTCACCGGCCGTACAGTACGTGCGGCATTATGTGAGATAATGGATTATGGGAGGCCCAAGCGTATTGAGCTGGCGGTGCTCATCGATCGTGGTGGCCGCGAGGTACCGATAGAAGCCACGTATGTGGGTAAAAAAGTGGAGATCGGTAGAGACTACATCGTGGATGTGAAGCTTACTGAGGTGGATGGTACCGACGGGGTATGGATATTCAAGCGTAGCTGATGCCAAAGGTACATCTGGGTACATCTGGTTGGTATTATGAACATTGGAGGGGTATTTTTTATCCTGAGGATTTACCCAAAGGCGATTGGTTACTGCATTATCTGAAATATTTCAATACGGTTGAAATAAATGCCTCTTTTTATAGGTTTCCGTTCCCTAACATGTTGAAGGCATGGGTGAAGAAGACACCTGAGGGGTTCATATTTGCGGTAAAAGCTAACCGCAGGATAACACATGAGCAACCCATAGCACGTGAAGATCTATTACGTGCATTTTACGATCGTATAGCGTTGTTGGGTGACCGCAAAGGCCCAATATTGTTTCAGTTACCGCCATCACTTAAGAAGGATATTAAGTTGCTGGAGGAGTTTCTGGGTAAGCTGGATCCAGATGAAGAAAATGTGGTCGAGTTTCGTCACCCTACGTGGTTCGATAAAGATACATATAAAGTGTTGAGTGATTATAAAGTTGGGTACTGCATAGTGTCGGCACCTGGAATACCGATGGATGTGGAGGTAACTGCTGGCTTTGCGTATATAAGGTGGCACGGTACTGTTAACTGGTACGCATCAGAATACTCGATTGCTGAGCTGAGGTATTGGGCGGATATCATCAAAGATATAGCTAAAGAATGCAAAGTTTATGGATATTTCAACAACGATTTCTACGGATATGCGGTTAAAAACTGTATGGAGCTCAAGGAGCTGTTGCGTGAAGCTGGTATCGACGTATCTTAAAATATGGCAAGAATACTGGTGACAAGCGCGTTACCTTATGCGAATGGTAGGTTACATTTTGGGCACCTTGCGGGTGCGTATTTGCCGGCTGATATTTACACGAGGTTCAAGAAGCTACAGGGTGAGGATGTTATCCACATATGTGGGACGGACGAACATGGTGCCCCGATCACGTTTGCAGCCAAGAAGGAGGGTGTATCACCCAAACAGTTGGTGGATAAATACTATCGTATAATTTGTGATAGCTTTGAGCGGTTTGGGATAAAGTTTGATAACTTTTCGCGTACATCGTTACCGCTACATCATAGGGTGTCGAGGGAGTTCTTCCTGAACCTATATCAAAAAGGTTACATCTTCGATAAGGAGACCGATCAGTACTATTGCGAAACTGACAAGTCATTCTTACCCGATCGTTATATAGAAGGTACGTGCCCGTACTGTGGGTACGAAGCGGCACGTGGTGACCAATGTGAGGAATGTGGTAGATGGTTAGAACCCGCGATGCTATTAAACCCACACTGTACATTATGTGGTGGCACGCCAGTGAAACGCAAGACAAAACATTGGTACTTTGATCTACCGAAGTTCGAAGATAAGTTGGTGGAATGGCTTCAAAGCAAGGAGGATTGGAAGCCCAACGTGCGTGAGTTCGCACTTGGTTGGATACGTGAGGGGCTCGTACCGCGGCCGATAACGAGAGACTTAGATTGGGGTGTAACGGTGCCGTTGGATGAAGCCAAAGGCAAGGTACTGTATGTGTGGTTTGATGCCCCCATAGGTTATGTATCAAGTACTATGGAATGGGCGCTCAAACAGGGTAAGCATGAGCTATGGAAAGATTACTGGTTGGATCCGCAAACTAAACTCATACATTTCATCGGCAAAGATAACATTGTGTTCCACGCAATAATATGGCCTGCAGTACTTATGGGGCATGGTGAATTTGTGTTACCTGATAATATACCAGCGAACGAGTATCTGCTGCTGGGTAAGGGTAAGTTCTCCACCAGCCGCGGTACAGCGTTGTGGTTGGACGAGTATCTGGATAAGTATCCCGCGGATCCATTACGTTATACGTTGGCAATCAATCTACCCGAGACGGGTGATACTGAATTTACGTGGGAGCTGTTTATTGAACGTAACAACGAGCTGGCAGATGTATTAGGTAACTTCGTACATCGTACGTTGATGTTTGTACATAGGTATATGGGTGGTAAAGTGCGTACGCCGGTTGATGTGACGGCCGAGGATTTAACACTATTGCGTAAGGTTGAAGCTACACGTGATGAGGTGGCCAATGCCATAGATAGGTTTCAACTCAAGAAAGGGATAAAACTCATCATGGAGCTGGTACGTGAAGGTAACCGCTACTTTGACTATCAGAAACCATGGGTGTTACGTAAGGAGGATACGGAACGTGCTAAAGCTGTTATGGGGGTATGTGCGACATTGATTGCTAACCTATCGGTGTTGGTTACACCTTACCTGCCGTTTACGGGGGAAGGGATCAAAAATATGCTCAACCTACCGGAATATAAATGGGATGATATTGGTAAGATAAAGGTTGATACCACCGTGGGTGAGGTGCAACCCCTATTTCAGAAATTAAAACCGGAAGATATACCATAATCTGGCTACATTACAACGGACGTGTGGATGAGATTGTGTGAATATTGTTATTTTTACGAATCGGATGGTTGGGGTAGTAACTCAATACTGATAGCGGGTGAACCGCTCACGCTTGTGGATACTGGTACGTGGGGGTTGGAGCAGCTTGAAGCTATGTTACGTGAGGATGGGTTTAAGCTCGAGAATATAGGGCTTATTGTGCATACACACTGTCATCCGGATCATGTAGGTATGGATGCAGAGATCAAGAAGGTGACAGGTGCAAAGATATTGATACATAAGAAAGAAGCAGCTCTGCTTAAAGTGAACGCAATTCTGTCGGTGTTACCATTCATGCCGGGAAAATTTAAGGTCGATGGTTACCTTGGTGATAGACTTGAATTAGGTGATGTAACACTTGAAGTGATACACACACCTGGACATACACCCGGTAGTGTATGTTTCTATGATCGGCAGCGTAAGCTGTTGATAAGTGGTGACACATTATTTCCATATAGTGTGGGTAGATGCGATCTACGGGGGGTAACTATCGGCGGTTGATGGAATCACTGAAAAAGCTCATCACACTGGATATCGAATATCTGCTACCAGGGCATATGGGGTGCTTAACTTCAAAGCATGCGGTGGAAGATAGCTTCCAAGTGATACGTGAGCTGATAGAATCCGAGTTGAGTTAATTCACGTCTTACATTTAATTCTCAAACTACGTAGGCGGTTGAGTGCAGCTGCTATCTCGAAGCGTCTCACGTATGCGAGGTTGTGCGGCTTGATATGTGGGCTAGGTGCGAGTATATCAAACCCCTTTGTTTTGAGGTCGTGTTCAACTTTATGCATGATTTCGCTCATTGTACGGCTACCATCTACGTAGGTTTTAGCTGCATAGTATATCGCATATGCGATGGTGCGGGTTTGGCTCGTATCTACGAGCTGTTCCACACATGATAGGTCGATCGTGTGACGGCCGAACACTATCTGGTGCTTGCCTTTTGCTTCCATGCGTAGCTTGTTACCTTTACGTGGATCTATGCCTTCACGTAACGGTATACGTTGACGGATGGGGTTGAGTGGTGGTGCCTCTTCACGGTTACGACCGGGATCTACCATCTGTGCTACTTGTTTGGCGGTATGGGTTACATCTTTTGGTAGGTAGCTATCCATCATTATCACTGTATCGGCGACATCAAAGTAGTCACCGGAGCCACCCATCACCAGTATCGTTGATACACCAAGCTTATCGTAAAGTTCACGTACACGGTCGATGAATGGTGTGATGGGTTCCTTAGACTTATGTACTAACCGTTGCATGCGGGCATCACGTATCATGAAATTGGTGGCTGAGGTATCTTCATCCACCAGTAACAACTTAGCACCCAATTCAAGCGCTTCGACAATGTTGGCTGCCTGTGAAGTCGACCCCGATGCGTTATCCGTGGAGAAGCATGTTGTATCGCTACCTGTTGGTAAGTTATGTATGAACCCACTTATATCTACACATTGTATGGCTCTACCATCTTCTGCACGTATTTTGACAGTAGCTTCGATGGTTATCACCCATTCCCTACCATCACCCGGTACGTGGTTGTAGATACCACGTTCGATAGCTCGCAGTAGGGTGGACTTACCGTGGTAACCGCCACCTACGATGAGGGTGACACCTTTGGGTATACCCATACCACGTAGCTTACCGTGGTTGGGTGTGTCGAGCTCCAGTTCTAACGAGTGGGGTGCCTTGAATACCACTGCACGGTCGGGTGACATGGGTAGCTCCGATACGCCACTCCTACGTGGTAGTATCGCACCGTTACCTATGAATGCAACCAAGCCCAACTCTGGTAGCTTATCCCTTATGTAGCTGGCATCCTCGTAGAGGGTGACGAACTCATGTAGCTCGTCTGTGGGTAGGTTTTTATATAAACATGAATGTTCAATCACTTTGGGTAGCTCGTTAAAGAACATATCCTCTGCTATACGTGCGAGTATCGTCCTACCGCGTGCGGGTAGACCCATGACAAACCTAACCTCAAGCTTATCACCTACAATCCGTACGCAGCTACGATCGAGTATCTCCTGGCCACCGGCATCTATCGCGAATACGCCACTGTTGCCTGAGCCACGTAACCCTTTGGTGTATCTGGTGATCGCCTTACGGAATGTACGTGCTATGTAATCACGTAATGCTATCGCACGTTCGTTATTGGAGTACAATGAACTCGGTATACCGGTGTGGGTGAGTGGTATCACTATGCTCACTTTCGATGGTGGTGCGAATGGATCGGCTTGCACATGATCGATGTGGAGTATGAAATTGCGGAAATCGTAACTACCTTCGATATCCCTGTACGCTTTGTAACCACGATGATCGATACGGTAGAGTATCTGGCGTAACCTGGTCGCTGGATAGATGCGCATAAGTTAATAATCGTTTCAGCAGGTTTAGAGTCAACCATACTGGAGACTGTTTATGTATGTTAGGTGTTGTCTATCTGATAATTTGGTTATAAAATAGATGATGGAGAATATTGTTAAGGAGTTCGAAACCCCTCAAATATATCCACATCCTGTTAAGTATATAAAAAAGATAGAGACACACTGTTCATGGGTATTCCTGACGGGCGAGTATGCGTATAAGATCAAGAAGCCAGTGAATTATGGGTTTCTGGACTTCTCCACAGCGGATAAGCGTAAGTATTACACCGTGAGAGAGTACGAACTTAACCGCGAGCTATCACCTGAGATATACCTTGATGTGGTCAAGATAGGGTTTAAAGATGGTAAACTGAACCTACAAGGTGAGGGCGATATACTTGAGTACGCACTGAAGATGAAGGAGATGCCACAGGAAAGTATAATGCGTAACCTGCTACAAAAAGATATGGTATCACTTAAAGAGCTACATATGCTTATCGAGAAGATAGCCAGCTTCCATAAAAGGGCTGAAACCTCGGATGAAATCAAAAAGCAAGGTGCATTTGCAACGGTGAAGTTCAACTGGCGGGAGAATTTCGACCAGACCGAGGAATTCATAGATGTGACAATAGATGGGACAACCTTCCACAAGGTGAAACAGAGTATCGAAAACTTTATGGAGAGCCAACAGGAGCTTTTCATCAAACGTGAGGAAGAGGGTAAGATAAGGTTCTGTCACGGTGATCTACACTCGGGTAACATATTCATATACGAAGGTATACCTTACATATTTGATAGGATAGAGTTTAACCTTAGGTTCGCATGCTCCGATACTGCTGCTGATATAGCGTTTATGTTGATGGATCTCGACTTTATGGGTAAAAAGTATTTTGCGGATTTCGCTGCGGTCAGGTATGCGGAGTTGATGGGGGATTATGAGTTGTTCAAGCTACTCGATTTCTACATGTGTTATAGGGCTTACGTAAGGGGTAAGGTGGACAGCTTCCTGTATAGTTCCACAAAAGATGGGGCGGTTCAACAGCGTGCAGCGAAATACTTTATGTTGGCTTCAAAATATGCGACACAACTTAATAGTGAACCTGAACTGTATGTGGTTTGTGGGTTACCGGGTACAGGTAAGAGTACGGTCGCTGAACTGGTGTCGGGATTGAAGTCCGGTATCCACATAAGGAGTGATATTGAGAGGCGGCTCATATTTAAGCTGGATTTCGACAAACATTACTATCGGGATTTCGAGAAAGATGTATATTCACCAGAAGCTACGTACATGACGTACCGTAAGATGCACGAGATAGCGGATAAGTTGCTCGAGAACCACAAAACTGTGATATTGGATGCTACATACTCAAAGCGTGAGCTACTCGATGAGGCGATAAGGGTTGCAACCACCAAAAACGTACCCGTAAAGCTATTGTACTGCAAGACGAGTGACGAGATAGCAAGAGAAAGGATAACAGCAAAACGTGAAGCTTACGAATCAGATGCTACATGGGCGGTATATCAAAAGATGAAGCAGCGGTTTACACCACCAGCAAACGCGATAGCTGTGGATACATCGGGTAGTGTGGACGAGTTGAAGGAAAAGTTGCAGAAACTATTGTAAAATAGACTCCCCCATTTTTGATAAACATAAAGTGCAGGTCCAGAAAAATTAACTTAACTTCTACTTCTCTTAAAAGATGGAAAAAATAAATTTATAAAATTACTTGACCAAAAATTTTCATGATTTATTTTTATATTTTTCCGGGACGCCAAGTGGACGGCCCGTAGGTAGAGGGATATAATGCAATATCTAGTAAAAATTTTAAGGGGTCTTCTTATTTCCATAGTTTTAATTCCATGTATTTTTCAAATTTCTGCCCAAGAGAAGCATCAAACACCCATGGATCTTTTTACGGGTAAGTGGAGTGGAAATCTATGGTTTCAAGCAATGTGTTTTGGGAAAGGATACATCGTTGCATACTTCGAAGCTAAAGTAAAGGGAATTGTAATCTTGAAGCGATTGCCTAAGAATTATATTTTAAAAGTAAGAACACCTCAAGCAGTATTGGCTTCTAAAGGGATTGAATTCCTAACAAAAGTCAACGGTGACACTATTATAACAGTCCTTGAGGGTGAAGTAGGGTTTTCTGACATAAACGGAAAAAATACCGTGGTTGCGAGAAAAAAATCAGACTTCTACATGCCAGCAAGGGGAATTACCCACCAACGCGGTGTCTATAAATTCGAACATTATACCAAAATGATAGGAATAAAAGGCGAGGCGGCGACAAAGAAAGGAGGCTATTTTAGGATAGAGGAGCTCCTGTTGTATTTGGAGGTTTATTATGGGTGGGATAAACCTTCAAATGTGACAGGTAAAAATATGGGCGAAATCCACCCAAAAGGAGGATATAATGAAGGGCAGCTTTGTAATAATGTTTGTAATGATAGTATGTGTTGCAGTTGTATTTTTAACTAACTGCGCAACGGTGGGGAAAAAGGTTCCAGCTCCTTTGGAGGAGGCGCTTACAGAACCCAAGGTCGAAGTGCTGGAAGTGAAGGTTGAAAAGGTAACTTGGATCTCGCAAGTATGGGGAGAAAAGGTTTATGGTGTTAATATAACGGGTAAGGCGGTATATCACCCAGCTAAGGTTGGGGGTAAGAGTTTCGTTGAAGCAACAAAAGGTAAAGAGTTTTATTTTGATTTCTACGATTCTCAAGGATTAAAGTTACCCCTTCAGGTAAGTTTTAACGCTCAAGAGGGTAAATGTGGGCCAAATGGTATGCCAGAAAATGTTGTGCCTGGAGAACCGTTTACATTCGAAAAAAGAGCAGGAATTGCGAGCGAGGATGAACCAGATAGAATAGCGCTTTGGGAAAGAATCGCTACTACTAAATTTGTGAAATGGGAATAAAGGAGATGGTTGTAGACAAGGGGTTCACGGGTTGGTAAAACAAAGTGCTGCCGCCTCGCCTAATACAGGCTTTGCGGCTCGCCGTGTTCGCCCAAATGCTTTGCACTTCGCAAAGCCCGAAACCGTTAGGCGAAACGGCAACAAAAAGAGGAGGTAATTTATGGAAAGATATTTAATATTACTTCTTCTGGTGATTTTAGAGGTTTCTCAAATCTTTGCACAGGACAAGCAGAAAATACCGAGAGGTTTTTTAAAGGAAAGTGGGGAGGGGTTATCTCTGGCAAAATAAAACTTGCACAGGAAAATGAAATCTTACCTTTTTATTTAGAACTAATTGGTAATACTGGTGATAGCACAGCGCAATTAAAACTCAATGCAGTTCGTTTTGACTCAGATTTAAAAACTTGTGATTTAGTAAAAAAGCCTATTGTTGTTTTTGATTCTCAGGCTCCTTGTGGAATTTTTTCCAAGATTAGTCCACCAGTTTTTACTATTAATTTTTCGCAGGATTTTGGTAAACGTGTAGCTAAAGGTATGAAACTTGATCCTTGCGGTAATTATACTGGGTTCAATACATTTGCTGCATATCAGCTTGCTTTTGTCACAGGGTTTGAAATGGAACCCAAAAATGAAAATCTTATAATTCTTAGTGATAGAGAGAAAACATTAGCATGGAAAGGAGGTAATGCAAGAGGCAAACTACACAGAATCTATGTAAGAAAAGATTCTTTAGGTAAAACCGTTCACGTAAATGAATTAATAAAGACTAATAAATTCACTCAACGGGAGATCGTTGTTCCAGATGTGGGAGAAGTTATTGTTAGACCAAATTCAGAGTGTAAGTTTTCTGACGAAGATGAACTTAATCAAGCTTGGGGAGAAATTATGGAGAAAATAGAAAAACTCCCACCTGATTATGATTTTAAAGTTCGTTCTCCACAAGCCGTCTTAAGTGTTAGGGGAACGCAATTTATAACGAGGGTAGAAAAAGATGGCACTACAACTTTGACTGTTCTTGATGGTGAAGTTGAATTTTCAGACATACAAAAGAGAAAAACTGTATTGGTGAAGGAAAATCAGAAGTCAGTTGTCAATCCTGGTGGATTGCCTTCTGAACCGGTATCCATCGACCCTAACCAGATTCTAAGATGGTGGGAATAAGTGGCGATGTGGCGGCAACCATATTACATCCGGGTTTTATTAAAGGGTGGGGTAAAACTGCTGGATGTGATATGGGAAATAACAAAAACACCACCCAAAAGGAGGTAATCATGATGAAGCACAAAATCGCCGTAATGATGGTGGCACTTGTTGCAATCGCGGTGTTGGTAAGTAATGTAGGCGAACTAAAAGCACAAGTGCCTGGGCAGCTTTCCCCGGAACTTATGGAATTCGTATCCGAGTGGGGCGTATTATATTCCATGGCACCAGTTATTCCAGCATTACTTGACTATAACGACATGCTTTACGAAGGTAAGAAAGTGACTGTTAATGAATGTGTCGAGTTTGACAAAGCAATTGGCACAATTGCCAGTGTGATGAAAAAGGCATGGGCTGGAATTAAAGATGCAACTATAAAGAAGGAGATGCAACTTCTGGCAGATGATTATATCAATGCGTCCAAACTATATGCAGACTACCATAAGACTGGTAAAGAAGAGTTTAAAAATAAGGCGGATGAACTGCTTGAGTCGGCAGATAAACATTGGGACAATGTAAATAAATACATAGAAGATAAGATAGGAGGAGAAAAGTAAATAAAGTGAGCCGTAAGGCAGGTAAACAAAATGCCGCCGCATCGCTTAAATGCTTCACATTTCGCAAAGCATGGTAGTATTATTGAAATTGCCATAGTGGTTTATAGAGAGGAGGAAAGATGAAAAGGCTATTATTTGTTGTTATCTTTGCCTTCTTATTTGGTTTACCCATTCGGACATACGGACAATGGGCTACTGAGTTCGTGGATACGGTTGGAGATGTTGGATTCGCATGTGCTATTACAGTGGATGCAAATGGCTATCCTCATATCAGCTACAGGGATGGTAGCCGACGACTCAAGCATGCCCACTGGGATGGTTCTTTATGGCAGATAGCATTCGTTGAAACTACTGACGGTGTCTCTTGGGTCACCTCTATTGCCCTTGACGGGCCTGGAAATCCCCACATTGCCTTTGGCAAGAGAATTTTGTGTCCCCAACTCTGGCATGCCTGGTGGGATGGTGCTAACTGGCAACAGGAGGGGGTAGATTCTTTACCCTGGAATGGGGATGTCGGCGAGTGGAATTCTATAGCATTTGATACAGACGGCTATCCCCATATTGCATACACATACTCCACCTATGGAGGAGTTTGTTATTTAAAGTATGCTTACAAAGATGCATCAGGCTGGCATACCCAGATTGTAGACAGTCTTGTGAATGATGTATATAAGTATATCTCCTTAGCATTGGATGGAAATAACAATCCCCACATAAGTTACTATGATTGGAGCACCTGCGATTTAAAATATGCGCGGTTTGAATCTGGAACCGTGGATACACAATGGAGTAGAGTGTATGGAGGAAGTAGCGGGGATTGGCTTTATGGGATAGAGACTATGGATGATGGTGGATACATTACCTGTGGGTTTACATACTCTTTTGGGGCAGGGAATCAGGATTTATGGATTCTTAAAATTGATGAAAACGGGGATACCTTATGGTCATACACTTACGGTGGTTGGGGAAATGACAGAACCTATGATGATTTGGAGAAGACAGATGATGGGGGATATATAATAAATGGAACAACACATTCCTTTTCTCCTGATGGGACTCATGCTATGTGGCTTGTGAAACTTGATCCCACAGGTCAAATTGAATGGGACAACAGTTTTTCAACAGGTCAACCTTATGATTATGGTGAGAGTGGTGAGGCCATTCAAACATTTGATGGTGGCTATATTATAGCAGGTTCTTCCTTTTCCTGGGGTCATGCAACATCCGTAGGCTTTGTTGTTAAAACCGATTCTACTGGTAACGAGATATGGAGAAAAACATTCGGACTTCCTGATAGCCATACTCAACTCTTTGATGTAATCCAAGCACAGGATTCAGGGTACCTGTTTGTGGGACAAACCAACGCTTATGGTGCAGGTAACAATGATATGCTTATCTTGAAAACAGACCATTTGGGAGATTCTGTATGGGCCAAAACTTACGGAGGAACAGAGCAAGACGGTGCAAGGGAGATATTGCCCACAGAGGATGGGAACTATTTAGTAATAGGTTATACCCACTCTTTCGCACAGTACTCTTCTGCTATCTGGCTTTTGAAAATAAATCCCGATGGTGATACACTATGGTCAAGGATATACGATTACTGGTATTCAGCAGGTGTTAATGATATGGAGAATACCAGTGACTCCAATTACATAATAGTTGGCTCATGCATTCCTGACTCCTCAGATAGTGCCCATGTTCTGTTAGTCAAAATTACACCCAATGGTGATACATTATGGACGAAATATTCAGGTGGTGATGGCTTTCAAGCTTGGGGGTCATCAGTTGTTCAAACCATAGATCAGGGGTACATTACTGTGGGTGGAAAAAGAAATTATGGAAGCACTGATGCAGATGGATATCTGCTCAAATTCAATTATACTCCGTCTTTCTGGCATATTGAGAGGGTGGATACTACAGGTGGTGTAGGTGCATATTCTTCTATTGCACTGGATAGTTTTGACTACCCTCACATAGCTTATATGGATGGCACCAATTACGCGGTTAAGTATGCAAGATGGGATGGTTCAGCTTGGCAGATTGAGACAGTTGAATCGGATATTGGATATGGATTTTATACCTCGCTTGCTCTTGATGCAAATGACCGTCCACACATTAGCTCTGGTGAATATGCGGGCAGGCTAAGATTTGCCTGGTGGGATGGTTCGGATTGGCAAATTGAGGTTGTGGACAGTACCGTCTGCTGTGGCTGGACATCACTTGCTATTGATGATAGTGGTTATTGCCATATTGCTTACTATAATGGTGGGTTTGGGGATCTTAAATATGCCAAAAGAATCCCTACTACAAGTGTAGAAGAAAGGGAGGCTGCTTCCCATCCTATTCCGGGGATTCCTCAACTAGCACAGAATTATCCTAACCCGTTTAATTTTGCCACTTCTATCCAATATATCCTCCCGAGGGGCGGATTTATACGACTCGCCATCTATAATATCTCAGGTCAACTTGTAAAGACACTAGTGCACGGTAAACAACTCGCTGGAAAGTATACCATCACTTGGAACGGAAAGGATAAGCAAGGTAGGAGCGTTAGCAGTGGGGTCTACTTTTACTGTTTAGAGATGGGTGATTTTAAGAGTACAAGGAAGATGCTGTTATTGAGGTAATTGGTAATGGAAGAATTGCGTTATTAACCTTTCGCCAGGTAAACGGAGAGTTTTTACCGAGGCATTTAGGATACTAAAATCAGGTGGAAGGTTGATGGGAGAAAGAAAAACGTCCGGTGAGATAGCTAAGGAAATGGGGATTTCTGATACATTTTTCAAAGGGTTTGGTAAAAAATTCTACACTTTTGGGCGGATAAGATTATTTTTGATTTAAAATCGCCCTAACCAGATTCTAAGATGGTGGGAATAAGTGGAGATGCGGCGGCAACCATATTACATCCGGGTTTTATTAAAGGGTGGGGTAAAACTGCTGGATGTGATATGGGAAATAACAAAA
>CBFDTI010000009.1:0-28549 GCA_965612795.1 uncultured bacterium
GTCCTACCCCATGGATCTGTTTCCACACCCCCATTCTGATAATGTAATGTAGGGAATACAAGTACCGGATCCTTTGTGATATCGATACCAAACCGTTTGAACATCCTCACCATCGCGGGAAATGACTTCTCGATGTAACCTTTACCCTGTACTATCTCAATAAGCGGTGTATCCAGCCACACACCACGTAACCCAGTGGGTGTCACTATACCATTATTCCTAATATAACATTCGCGGATAATGGCAGCTGCCTCTACATCCCTGGGCTCCAGTGGGAACACAAACGCTTCACCGTACTTGTTTACCGGTTGTGCACCTGCTGTCCTAAGCTTTTCGGTCAACAATAACCCCACTATCTGTTGTGGATATACAGCACCTGTTGGATGGTACTGCACAGTATCTGTATCCCTAAGTTTAGCACCTGCACGATATGCTAACACCAAACCATCCGCTGTCGCACCATAGTGGTTAGTGGTAGGGAACCCCCTAATATGTAAGCGTCCAAACCCACCCGTCGCCAGTATAACAGCCTTAGCACGTACGATTTTGTACTCGTCTGTCTCTAGATTCACCAGTATCGCACCTGTCACCCTATTATCGCCATCAGTGAGTAACTCGATCGCTGGATAGTACTCAAGTACTGGTATACCCCTATTTCTAAACTCGTCACGTAGCACACGTAGCTCCTCCATCCCTGTATAATCTCTACATGCGTGCATACGTTTACGTGAAGCGCCACCACCTGAGAGCTCGACAAAATTGCCATCCTCGTCTCTATCGAACATCGCCCCTAAATCACATAGCCACTTCATAACTTTAGGTGCATCCTCAACCAGTGCTTTCACCACATCCGGTTTGTTCGCGAAATGGCCACCCCCCATAGTATCGATGTAGTGGATTACGGGGCTATCCTCTGGCCTATCAGCTGCTTGTGTACCACCCTGTGCCATTATGGAATTGGAATCACCATGCCTCAACTTAGTAGCTAATAGTATTCTATCCACAGGTATACCTGAATCGTTTGCTAACAAAGCGGCACTTGTACCTGCAAGGCCACCCCCTATGATCAGGATATCGACATCGTAATCCACACAGTTGAGATCGATCTCGTCAGGTTCTATCAATGGATATGCTTCGAGTAGATCCACCACCTCATTGGGTGCGATATCGCCTTTGTTTTGGCCTATTGAAATTGGACGTTTGCCACCAGGTGCATAATCTGGATGACATAGGTTTAGAACTTCTTCACGTTCCTCCATCGTCATCTGGGGTGGTAGCTTACCCACCCTCTTCGGGCGTGTCTTCTCCACCAATTTAATAGATTCCCGCATATATTCGGGATACCCACCTATGAGTTTAAGTTCAGCCATCACACCTCCTTAGTAAATTTCGCGTCCCTTTTGTTGTTCAACATAGAGCTTTTCAAGTTCTTCCCTGCTGAGGCTCATCACCTTCTTGAATTCCTCTTCGTACTTACCACTCTCTATCTCCTCAATACGCTTTTTGAGGTTCTGCTCCTCTGGTAGCTCATACTTACCGTACAACCTACGTATGAGTTGCGATACATGATAGTGTACAATCTCAGCTGGACAGCGCATCGCACATAGCCCACATTGTACGCAGTCGAATGATTCATTAGCTGCTGTGGCAAGGTCACCCCTAAGTGCCGCTTGTATGTAGTCCATTACTTCCAGATCCTGTGGGCACGCCTTTGTACATGTGTTACATGAGACACATCTTGCGAGCTCCGGATAATACTTAAGTATCGTGTTGATATCGCATCGCTCGCTGTTGATATCATAGGTTGCCTTCTCAGCAGGTGCAAACGGTATCTGTACAAGATACATACCATCTTCAACCCTTGTCTGACATGCCAGCACCGCATGTAACTTATAATCACCCTCCTTACGGTAGACGGTTGCACATGCACCACAGAAGCCTGCCCTACAGCCACACGATCTGATGAACCTATACCCCGCATATTCCATAGCTTGCATGATTGTGAGTGCTGCCGGCACTTTATATGCCTTACCCATTATGTATATTGTTACCCAATGTTCTATGTCCTTCTCATCCACTCCCGTAGTTGCTACCTTACTGGTCTCTGCGATTCTATCCATGATGCTCTTCCTATCTTCCATGGTGCCTCCTATTGCCGTACTTGATAGCACATATTAGTCTTAGCTGATGTTAAATTTTGTCAATGGTTTCAAACACCCATGGATGTCGCTCATTTACTTAATCGGTCAACTACATATGCTTGTGATACACCCTCTACCCGTATGAGCTTCTTTCTACTGGTGAGCCCCTTCTCTATTCGTATGCTGGATTTGGCCACACGTAACTCTGTGCTGAGCAAGTTGATAAGTTTTGTATTCGCCCTCCCCCTAATAGGAGGGGCGGCTACCTTCACATATAATACACCCTTCGCGTATCTTACCACCTCATCCCTCGTTGCGTTTGGTTGCACCTTCACCACTATACGAGCTGCAGTTGTGGTACCCAACTGTTAATTAACCTCCTCAAACTTATCTGGTGTTATATAATCCCCATATTTATTGCGTGCTTCTTCCAACCGCTTACGCTCTGCTTCTAACACCTCAAACACTATCTGTGGCGCATCGGGTACCTTCGTTTCATAGATCTTCTTGATCCTATCGATCTTGGCCAGATTCTCTCGCACCCTAATCGTGAACTGCTTCATATAGTCTTCTTTTGAGTAATCCTTACCCAACACCTCCTTGAATAAGCGCTTAAGATCTTCATACTTGGGTATATAACCGGTTGGTGTTTTGATTGCACCCACCTCACCATGTACACGTAGCTCCATCCACTTGTACCATACGCGTTTATCAACTTTATCGTTCAGGAACTCACCTGTCTCTTTATCCTTTAAGAAATAGTTAACCCCGAATATCTTCGGCTTCTTATTCAGTTTCTTACCAAACTCGATATTAGCCTGTATGTATTTACCTACAGGGATTGAAAGGAAGTCGAGGTTCGACATCGGGTTGAACTCACGTACCCCTTCTTTACCCAATACGGCTGCTGTGCGTTCGGATTCAAGTGCCGCACCTTTAGCTACTATACCATGCACCCAATCAAACGCCTCCTGAACCGGTACCCATGTATCTGAGTCTCGTCCTCCATAGACGATAGCACCTACTGGTACACCTTCGGGGTCGTGTAGCTTCGGATCCACATTTTCAAAATGCTTCAACTCAACCGTGAACCTAGCATTCGGGTGCGAACATGGTATCTCCTTGCCTTCGGCATCTTTTTTACCGATCCACCATTCACCTGAGTGATTATAGCCACGAGGTGGTACCTCACCATCCTTACCAATCCAATGTACACGTTTATCCTCTGTCACTAATACGTTGGAGAAGATGATCTCCACTGGACTATGTAGAACTTTCCACTGTATTGGATCGTCTTTCGAATTTATCCCTTGTATTATACCGAATACACCCTTTTCCACGTTTACTGCACGTGCCTCACCGTTTATGTTCCTAATGTACGCTATATCGTCACCTACGATGGATTCGCCCTCCAGCATGGCGGTCGAGGTTTTACCACACAGTGACGGGAATGCACCTGTAAAGTAGGTTACCCTACCCTTGGGGCCATGTACTCCCATGATCAGCATGTGTTCGGTTAGCCATCCCTCTTTTGAGGCATGGTTGATAGCAAGTCGCATCGCCAGTTTCTTCAACCCTATCGTATTACCACCGTACTGGGTATTCGTGGAATAAACCGTATCTTCTTCCAGATCAATATATATACGACGTTTATCTATGTTTTTGGATGTCTTACGTTCATCAAGCTCGCCCTCCGAATGTACGAATTTGAAGAATTTCCTTGTGGGGCCACGCTTTATGAACTCCTCATATCCCTGTCTGTAGAGTATGTTCTCACTATGTGCAACGTAGCTCGAATCCGTCAACTGTACACAAGGTATGGAGAATACCGAGTTTGTAGGCCCTAAGCAGTAGAAGCATACGTAAAGTTCGTGTCCCTTCATTATGTCTTTTAGTATTTCGTGTATCTCACGTAACCCTTCGTCCTTATCCATCGCTTTGATTGTGGGCCCAAGATCTACCCCCTTCGGTAGGAGGAATTTGGTATGTTCGCGGTCACGTGCCTGATCGTAATAGCCATCGAAATGCACGGTATGGCCAGGAATTGCAAGTGGCATCTCCTCACCGGTTTTGATCGCTGCCTCCCTTATGTACTGGAGTGCCTCATCTGAACCGTCTGATACGAAGATACTATCTGGGTTACAAAGCTCTATGTACTTGGCCACAAACTCGTGTAAGTACGGATTGTTGATCGCCATAAGCTTCTTATAGTTGGGTTCATCCAACCTTTCCTTAAGGATATCAAGATAATTTTTACCCATCTTCAAGACCTCCTTTTACTTTAATGCTTGCCAAACTAAGTCTAACAAGTTCCTTACCTCAATCTTGTCACCCCTCTTGGCAATATTGCCAAGGTTCAGCTCACACGTAGGACATAATGTTACCAACATATCGACACCAAGTTCTATTGCCTCATTTAATCTCCTTTCTGCAATCTTCTCGGCTAGCTCGCGATTAGTGACCAACAAACCGCCGCCACCACCACAACATTCTGCTTCTTTACCGTTTGTGGGTAACTCCACTACCTCAACACCTATCATCCTCAGTATATCACGGGGTTCTTCTATCATACCCAACCCTCTTGCTAAATTACACGGGTCGTGGTACGTCACTTTTAGACCCAGCTTCTTAACATTAACGTTGGGTAGCCTTTCTCTTATCACTTCGATCACGTATTTGGGGTTCAATCCCGAATAGCTTTTCTTAATAAAGAATGTACATGTGGTGCATAAACAGATGAATTCATCTCCAGGTAACCGCTTACGGAATTCCTGTTGATGGTGGATGAGCTCGTCTTTATACCCCAATACACCAAATGGCATACCGCAGCAGATTTCGTCAAACACCTTTGGTTTGATACCTATCCTTTCCAGTATCTCAAGGTATCGTTGTGCATCCTCACTCCGCTCGAGGAACCTACATCCAAGTAATATCGGGGTTTCACCCTCACGTATAGGTGGGGTCAGCTTCTTACCAAATATGTTGCCAGTTTGTTTAATTTTATCCAGTAACGCTCGATGTTCGTCGTATACGAAACCTGCACTCACCAGGTCTGCACGTGCTGCCGCCAGTATATCCGGGATTGCTACATTTGCTGAACATCTTTCGGTACAATCCCTGCAAAACGAACATTCATAAATCTTACGTACAACGTAGTCTGAAGGTTCAAGCTCACCCGTAAGCAACCCATACGCAAGTACTGCCTTGCCACGAGCACCATCAACTTCCCAACCCAGTTGCTTGAATACAGGACACCCCTCAAAACAGTATGCACACCTGATACAGGTATTGAGCTCGGCTTCCCAAGCTTTTAGGTACTGGATATCCATCTTATCCTCCTTGATGATCCGTTGTGATACAGTTATGGTATCTGGATTTAAGGAATGCTTATCTTTTGATATCATGCTTTCACCTTATATCTAAGTGGAGTAGCTGTCAACCAATCCTCTGGTGCATCCATCAATTTATGTGGATTCAGTATGTTATTGGGATCGAGTGCACGCTTAATGGCACGCATCACGGGTAGGAGATCTTTGCGTGCTTTCTTCCATGAAGGTGCTTTCGATATCGCTATACCATGTTCACCGGATGTTATCCCGCCCACACTATGTACGTAATCGTAAATCTCTTCAACTGCATGTTTGGCTGCTTCCCATTGCTCTTTCCGGGTGGGATCCATCAATATCTTTGTGTGCATGACACCTGAACCACAGTGCCCATATGCAGTCATTATCACACCGTACTTTTCGGCTACCTCATGTATCTTCTTGGCACATTCAGCCATCTTCGAGTATGGTACCGCCATATCGTCTGCCAACGCAGTACAGGCAAGCCCCTCTTTATATCTCGATAGTGCTGCGAATAGCTTCTTACGACCTGCGTAGATTCTTGTACGCTCCTGTGCGTCATAGCTCATCGCTTTCACTTCACCATGATGTTTTTCGCAAATCGATTTCATCGTCTGCATTTCGTAATCCACAGCCTCTTTGACCTTGCCATCGGCTTCAAACAGCACTATGGCTTCAACATCTGGTAAACCCATATTCAACGTGGTGTTAACCGCTTTTATAGCAATATGATCCATAAGCTCCAACATGGATGGCTCTGCACCACTTGTAATTATATCAGCAATCGCATCACCAGCATATTCGATTCTGTCGAAGGTCGCCATACCTAAGCAACGTAATTTCGGTAATGGTATGAACTTCATGGTAGCTTCAACGATAATACCAAGCGTACCTTCTGAACCGACGATCAACCTATGTATCTGGTAACCAGCTGCCTCCACACGTGTGGTGGCACCAAGGTTGACGAGATCACCGTTTGCAAGCACTAACTTCATACCGAGCACATAGTCCCTTGTGGCACCATACTTTACCGACCTTATGCCGCTGGCGTTATTCGCAATTTCACCCCCTATTGTAGCAATCCTACTTGATGCAGGTGAAGGTGGATAAAACATACCGTAAGGTTTGAGTGCACGGTTAAGGTCGTCGTCCACCACACCTGGTTCTACCCTGCAATACATGTCTTCTGGCCTTATCTCCAAGATGCGGTTCATACGCTTCATATCGAGAATAATACCACCATCAATCGGCACTGTATGACCTGACATACCCGAACCTGCACCTCGTGGTATCACCGGTATAAGTTCGGCGTTCGCATAACGCATAATTTCCTGTACCTGCTCGATAGTTCTTGGCTGTACCACCACGTCTGGCATACTCTGGTGTACGGAGGCATCTGCACCGTACACATAACGTATAGCGGGGTGGTTGGATACGTTCTCCTTGCCAACTATGGATTCTAGCAATTTGATATCCACATTTTTGCCCATATCACCTCCTTATCCCACATGGTGTCCCGTAATGGAAAATATTCCCATAATCATGATTGAGTAAATTCCATCCAAAATAATATTGGTGTCCTTGTTGTCAACCTTAATGGATAGCGATGTAAGTTCTGAGTAGATTCATCACATAGCTGTGCTCAGCAATTGAGGGTATGGCTGTAATTTCCTTACAGATATTGCAATTTGAGAGTGCCCGTAATTAAAAGACTTGACTAAAAAAAATTTTCCATAAAATGATATGCAACATTATGGCAAAGGTCTTTCACGTAGATCCGGATGCGTGGAAAGCCGGTGTGAAAGCCCTGTTGCGGACATATGCTGTTTATGGGCCGATTGAGTCAACCTTCGGTATAAAGTATTCGTTATTAGACGAGGATAACGTTGATAAGCTTGTCAATTTAGGTGCAAGAATCTACCCATCTATTAAGTTTTTCCTCTACCCAGTACAAGAGAATGTTGTGAAGGAATTCCAACCCAAGAACACGATCCTAATGGGTGTAAAGGGGTGTGATTTACGTGCAGTTGCAACCCTGGACAGCGTATTCCTTGATCCGGATTTTATCGACGATTACTACAAGCTACGTAGGGACAATACGATAATAATCAGCGAAGATTGTTTTAAGCCACTGGATGTGTGCTTCTGCTCTTGCCTTGGAGATACACCGTTCCCGGAGAAGGGGTTTGACCTCAATCTATCCTACTTAGAGGATAAAGTTCTCGTCGAGGTGGGTACAGAAAGGGGGCAAAAGGTGCTCGATGAAATGAATATCGAGTTAAATGAAGCGGATGCAGCACAAATCGCAGAGAGGGATGAGCTCCGTAAAAGGGTTGCTGAGGCAATCTTAGAGTCGAATAAGAAGTTCAAATTTCCACAGGATATATATAACCTATTAAAGGATAAATATGAAAGTGAAGTATGGAAACAGCACGCCGAGACCTGTGTCACTTGTTTCGCATGTACGAACGTATGCCCAAGCTGCCACTGTTTCCTGCTGCAGGAGTTAGAAGATTTCGCAAAAGCACGTGTGTGGGATTCGTGTCAATCGGTCGGTTACGCACGTGTGGCGGGAGGTGCCAACCCACGTAAACATTTATTCGAGCGTTTCCGTAATAGGTACTACTGTAAATTTGTGTATAGGTTTGAGCGGTTTGGGTTACGTGCATGTGTTGGGTGTGGCAGATGTATAGAAGCGTGTCATGGTAAGATCGACATGCGTGAAGTGTTAACCGATTTAGCTAGGTAGTGAAATGAGTATTTACAGACCTATTAAAGCGAGAATCGACCGCGTAATCGATGAGACACCTACAATCAAAACGTTTGTATTGATACCAGAGAAGCCGATTGAGTTTGCGACCGGTCAATTTGTAGAGATAACAGTACCGGGTGTGGGTGAGGCACCTTTTACTCCATCTTCGTCACCTTTTGAGAAAGATAAGCTTGACGTAACTATCATGAAAGTCGGTACGGTTACCGAGAAGTTGCACGAGATGAAGGAAGGCGACGTGGTAGGGATACGTGGCCCGTATGGAAAGGGTTACCCGCTCGACAAAATGTATGGGAAAGAGGTTCTAATACTCGGTGGTGGTGTAGGTATGGCGCCATTGCGATCGTTTCTACTTACGGTGCTTGAGACACCCGACAAGTTCAAGCGTATTGTGTTATGTTATGGTGCACGTACACCACAGGATATAGTGTATAAAGAGCAGTTTGAAAAGGAGTGGATGCAGAACAAATATCTTGAGGTCTTCCGTAGTGTAGACAAGAAGGACGAAACTTGGAAAGAAACCGAGGGTGTTGTAACTGTATTGTTGGACAAATTCAAAATGGACTATGATAACGCAGTAGCTGTGGTGTGTGGGCCACCGATAATGATGAAGTTTGGTACTTTGAAGTTGCTCGAATTGGGGTTCAAGCCTGAGAATATTTACCTTTCGATGGAGAAAAACATGTCGTGTGGACTTGGCAAGTGTGGCCATTGTGCATTGGGTAAATACTTTGTCTGTAAGGATGGACCGGTGTTCAGTTACGATATGATAATGGATGTACCGGAGATATGGGAATGAAACGCTTATTTATAGATTTGGAGGTATGCTACAGGTGTCGTGAGTGTGTGGCGAAATGTAGCTACCCACACCATCCGGAAAATAATGGGATTGTGAGCCTGCTGGAAGAGGTGGCACGTGTACTTGTGTGTCGTAAATGTGAGGATGCACCCTGTGTGGTTAGCTGTCCTAATGAGGCGCTCGAGAAGCGTGAAGATGGTGTAGTTGTCCGCCACACCATGTTATGTACCGGTTGTGGTACGTGTTCGTTGGCATGCCCGTTTGGTACAATCTATCCTGAGATTATACCGTATTTGGTGTCGCGTTGTGATTACTGTATCGGACGTGTGGAAGATCAACCCCTATGTGTGGAGACCTGTCCATACGGGGCGTTGAGGTATGAAGAGGTGGAGGAGGATAAGGAAAAGGACATATATCTCATAGGTGATCATCTTGCAGTACATAGTATACCATGGATTAAGGAAGAGGTGAAATGAACTGGCTGTTTAACTTCATAGTGTTTCCGGGTTTTATATTCACCGCAGCTATAGGGATGTTGGCGAGTTGGTTTGACCGCAAACTTACCGCCCGTGTACAGTGGCGGGTGGGGCCACCAGTTTTGCAGCCACTTTATGATTTTGTTAAACTATTGGGCAAGGAAACAATCGTCCCGAAAGGTAGTTTCGGTACGTTCGTGTTGGCACCTATATTGAGTCTTGTATCGGTGACTATAGTATCAACTATGATCTGGAATGTGATGTTATGGCCAGAGAGGGGGTTTGTTGGGGATCTAATTGTCACATTGTATTTGTTGACAATACCGTCGATTGCACTAATTATAGGAGGTGCGGCATCAAGGAACCCACTCGCTTCACTTGGTGTGAGCCGCGAAATCAAGCTGATGCTGAGTTACGAGTTGCCGTTCATCATAGCGATGTTCGTACCTGTGATAAAAGCGGGCGGTACCATCAAATTGGGTGGCCTGCTAACTTACCAATGGGCAAATGGCCTATTTATCGGGTCGTGGTCAGGTGCTATAGCGTTTGCATGTGTGCTTGCATGTATACAGGCGAAACTTGCATATGTGCCGTTTGATATACCGGAGGCTGAAACCGAGGTAAACAATGGACCGCTAATCGAATATTCGGGTACACCGTTGGCGATCTTCAAGCTATCACGCTGGATGTTGTTGTTTGTTCTACCAATATTTGTGATATTTATGTTTATGGGTGGTATAAGTTTACATGGCTGGCATATACTGTGGGGTATACTCAAATACATAATGATTTTGGGGCTTGTGGTATTGGTTAAGGCGACCAACCCAAGGGTTAGGATTGACCAGGCGTTGAAATTCTTCTGGTGGGGTGTTACACCGTTGGCGATCATTGCGGTAATTCTTGCATTTGTGGGGGTGTGATGAGTGTTAAGCTTAAAGCGCTTAAACGTTCGATCTGGTTGTTCCACTTCAATAGCGGGTCGTGTAACAACTGTGATATTGAAATCGTGGATTGTCTAACACCACGATATGACTTGGAGCGATTTGGTATCAAGCTTGTTGGTAGCATACGTCATGCAGATGTTATGGTGGTTACAGGGTTTGTATCACGTCAGGCAGCACCAAGGTTGAAGCTACTATATGAGCAGGCACCCAAACCCATATTTGTTGTAGCTGTAGGTACGTGTGCATGTTCAGGTGGTATATTTGCGCCTTCGTATAATATGGCAGGGCCAGTCGATAAGATTATACCCGTGGATGCATATATACCTGGGTGTCCACCCAAACCTGAAGCTATAATTATGGGGGTGGTGAAGCTTTTGAGTAAGTTGAAATGAACCCAATAGATAGTGTAAAGGAAAAATTTAAGGATAAGATTGTGAAGTTTCACGAGAAGTCGCCACGTCGATACTATATTGATATAAGGAAGGAGGATCTGCTGGACTTCGTGGAGTACATATTCAACGAGCTACATGCGCGATATATGATACTGAGTGGGGTTGATAACCCACCAGATCATATAGAGGTGCTGTATCACTTTAGTTTCGATAATATCGGTAAGGTGGTAACGTTGCGGGTGACACTCGACAGAGAAAACCCAGAAGTCGAATCCATCAGCCCCATCGTGACGGGTGCACAGTGGATAGAGCGTGAAGTACAGGATATCTTGGGTGTGAAGTTCCTAAACCATCCCGACCCCAGACGGTTTATACTGCCGGATGATTGGCCGGAAGGTAAATACCCGTTACGTAAAGATTATAAGGTAGGGCAAGATGAGTAAACGTACCGTGATACCGATTGGACCATACCATCCGTTACAGAAGGAAGGTGAATTCTTCCAACTTTATGTGGAAGGTGAAACGGTTGTAGATATCGACTGGAAGACGGGGTACAACCATCGTGGTATAGAGAAGGTTTCCGAATCGCTATCTTTTGACCAGGTTACGTTCCTTGTTGAACGTGTCTGTGGGATATGTTCAACCTCACACCCGATGGCATTCTGTAATGCGGTTGAGGACCTGTGTGGGGTTGAGATACCCGAACGTGCTAAATATATACGATCGATAATTGCTGAGCTGGAGAGGCTACATTCGCACCTGTTATGGTTTGGGCTTGCGGGTCACTTCATTGGATACGATACAGTCTTTATGTGGGCATGGCGGTACCGTGAACCTGTCTGCGATATTATGGAAGCGGTTACAGGTAACCGACAGAACTATGCGATGTTGAAGCCTGGTGGTGTGAGGCGTGACATAGAGGATGACGATATACCAGAGATACTGAAGATGGTGCGCGAACTGAAGCCTGTGCTGGAGAAGTTTGTGAAAATTGTCATGGATGATCCCGTAATCCATGCACGTACAAAGGGTATTGGGGTACTGACGAAAGAGGCTGCACATAGGTTTGGTGCGGTGGGGCCTACCGTTCGTGCATCCGGTATACCGATAGATGTGAGGAAGGATTATCCATACGCAGCGTATGATCTGGTGGAATGGAATGTTATAACATGTGAAAACGGTGACGTATTTGATAAGGTAGCGGTTAGGTTGTTGGAGATGTTGGAATCGATCAAGATTATCGAACAGTGTCTTGAAAGGTTGAAAAAGGTGAAAGGTGAGATAGACGCTAAAATAAAAGAAATACCGCCAGGCGAGGGTATCGGTATAGCTGAGGCACCTCGTGGTGAGGTGTTCCATTACATTCGATCAGATGGCACAAATAGACCTGTTAGACATAAGATACGTGCACCAAGTTTTGTTAATGTGCCAACTTTCAAAGCTACATGTGTCGGCTATCAGGTAGCGGATGCGGTGATAACGTTAGCTGCCGTCGACCCTTGTTATTCATGTACTGAACGTATGCAGGCAGTGGTTGACGGTGGTGAAAGAGTGTTAGGGTGGAAAGAGCTAGTTGAGTTAAGTCGCCAAAAAACTGATAGAATTAGGAAGGAGTTAGGCTTATGAGCGAAATTTTGTATCTTTTGGCGATACCGTTTGTGACGGGAGTGGTTGCAATCTTCCTACCCAAAAAGGTACGCCCCGCTATCGAGACAGTTGGTATACTCGGTAGTGTGGGTAGTCTGGCATATGTTACTTATGTTTATGTGAACCTCGTAAGTTATACATCGAGCTGGTGGCGTATTGATGGGTTATCGCGTTTCATATTGCTGTTCTGTGGTGTGTTTGGATTCCTGATCGCATTGTATTCGTTAAAATTTATGCGTAGATTCGATAGGTTAAACGAATATTACGGATATCTGTTGTTTACGATAGGTGCATCGTTTGGTGCTGTGCTTGCAAATAATATGATACTACTTGTGGGGTTCTGGGGGTTTCTTGCATTTACGTTGTTTATGTTGATCACAATTGGTGGCCCCGACCGCACTGGGGTATCTGAAGCAGCCAAAAAGACGCTCATAATTGTGGGCGGTTCTGACTGCTTAATGATACTGGGGGTTGTGATATTGGGGTTGTTGGGCAACTCACTGCGTATGGATTCGATGAACGTATCCGTAGGTACGTCGAGGTTGGCTGCACTTGCGTTTGTGTTGCTTGCGGTGACAAGCTTTGCGAAGGCGGGTGCCATGCCAATGCATACATGGATACCGGATTGCGCAGAGTTTGCACCTATCTCGGTGACTGCATTTTTACCTGCATCGGTGGATAAGTTACTCGGTATATATCTGCTTGCGAGATTGGTTATGGACATCTTTGTGCTAAATACTGCGATGAAGATATTCCTGCTGGCAGTGGGTGCGTTCACTGTACTTGCAGCTGTGATGATGGCACTTATCCAACATGATGCTAAACGGTTGTTATCCTATCACGCGGTTTCACAGGTAGGTTATATGGTGTTGGGTATCGGTACATGTAATCCCATTGGTATAGCGGGCGGGTTATTCCATATGCTTAACCACGCAATCTATAAAGGATGTTTATTCCTAACCGCGGGCGGTGTCGAACACCGTACTGGTACTACTCACCTGGATAGGTTGGGTGGGCTTGCACACTTTATGCCGATTACTTTTGTTAGCTTCCTTGTGGCTGCGCTCGCAATATCTGGTGTGCCGCCACTTAATGGGTTTGCAAGTAAGTGGCTCGTCTATCAGGGGTTAATCATGTTAAGTAATGAAGGTGGTAAACTATGGATCATCTGGTTAGTGGCGGCAATGTTCGGTAGTGCGCTTACGTTGGCCAGCTTCATGAAGTTAGGGCATGCAATATTTTTGGGTCAAACACCAGATTATGAAAGAGCTACCGGGTACAAAGTGAGGGAAGTGCATTGGTCGATGTGGTTACCTATGGTTGTGTTGGCGGGTCTGTGTCTGGCTTTCGGTATATTTGCGTTTAGGTTACCACTTGCAAAATTTATTTACCCAGCAGTGGGTAAGGTGCTTATACCTGGGTTCTGGCAACCCACACTGGCAACAATTTTGATACTCGTGGGTATAGTGGTTGGGTTTATAATCTATCTTATGGGTAGAATTAAGATACGTGAAGATGCTGTACCATTCATAGGGGGTGAGGTCTTACCGGAAGAGGTACGGGTGACGGGGACCGACTTCTACGACACTATCCGGGAGATGTCGATTCTACGTACAATTTACAGTAAAGCGGAACAGAAGCTGTTCGACATATACGAGCTGGGCAAAAGAGCGTTCCTATTCTTAGCGCGTGGTGTATCGTATGCACATGTGGGGGTGTTGACTTCATATGTGGCATGGATATTTTTGGGGTTAATGGCGATCTTGTTCGTAGTTGTTAGGTTGAGATGATCGACCTTTATATTTGGACAGGGTTGATGATAATCGGTGCGATTGTGGCGCTTGAGGCACCGGATCTTATCTCAGCAATCATTTCATTGGGTGTGTGTGGGTTTAGTCTGGTGTTCATATTTTTGCGTTTACATGCACCTGATCTTGCAATCGTACAAATCATAGTTGAGACATTGTCGCTCATAATTTTGATTGCTGCGGTACTGAGGACTACACGTGAAGATACGCAGGAGAGGTTAAGCCTACAGAAGGTAGCGTTATGGTTGGGTGGTCTATTCTTCATGACGGTGTTCATGCTCTCCGCATATCAGATAGCGCATGAGATGAGTAGGTTCGGGCATCCATTACTGCGGATGGCGGCAAGCTACTTAGATATGGGGTTGATGAAGACGGGTGCTGCCAACCTTGTAGCTGCGGTGATATTGGACTTTCGTGCATATGATACATTGGGTGAAGCTACGGTACTGTTCACGTCGGTTATTGGGGTGATGGCTGTACTGCGGGCGATTGGTAGGAAGAAGCGTGGAGGTTAGATGCATAATAATACCCAAAACACTCCGTCGGGTATGAGTTTGATCGTCAAAACCGTAGCCCGTATATTGGTGGGAATGATAATGCTCTATGGGATCTATATAGTGGCACATGGACACCTAACACCAGGGGGTGGGTTTGCAGGTGGTGTGATAATTGCGGGTAGCTTCATACTGCTTTATCTTGCATATGGGGCGACTGCTGCGGATAGTGATAGACGTAAGTGGTATGCTTCACTATATGAGAGCCTTGGTATATTTGGGTTCTGGATAGTGGCAATACTGGGGTTGGTTTTTGGTACGTACTTTTTGCTCAATATCTTTGCAAAGGGTACGCCGTTCCACCTGTTCAGCGCGGGGATAATACCTGTATGTAATGTAGCGATTGGGTTTGAGGTTGCGGGTGCGTTGGTGGGAATATTCATAACGTTTGCAGCAGTTAAACTTTTGGAGCGAAAATGATACATTATCTGTTGGGTATATTGTTATTTGTGATCGGCCTGTATGGGGTGCTGGTTAAACGTAACCTGTTCAAGATCGTCATCGGGTTGATCATCATGGAGTATGCGACCTTCCTGTTGTTTGCACTCGTGGGGTTTAGGGAGCACGGTACTGCACCCATACAGCCGGGTGTGGCTGGTAAGGTGTTTGTCGACCCACTACCACAGGCACTTGTACTAACAGCGATCGTTATAGGGCTCGGTACGACTGCACTTATAGCGGGGTTGGCGGTTAGGATTTACGAAAAGTATGGTACGTTGGATATTAGGAAGATTAAGAAGTTGAAGGGTTGAAAATGGTCAACTCTATACCATTATTTGTGGCGATACCGCTGGGTTGTGCATTTATACTGCCACTAATAGGTAGGAGATGGGAGCGTGCAGGCGACCTATTTGCTAACCTTGTAACTGCAACACTGCTGGGGCTCGCAATATGGAGTGTAAGGTTCATACGTGAGACAACCGTCTATCATGTGGGAGGTTGGGGTGCGGTGAATGGTATTCCAATAGGTATCTACCTTGTGCGTGATGGATTAAGCATATTTATGTTGGTGGTTGTTAATTTGATTGCGTTTGCAGCTACATTGTACTCGATCAACTATATGGAGCATTTCACGGATAAGACGAAATACTATACGTTGTTTATGTTGATGCTCGCCGGTATGAATGGCGTTATACTGACGGGTGATTTCTTCAACCTTTATGTGTTCCTGGAGATAGCGGCGATCGCATCCTATGCGTTGGTGGCATTCGGTACGGAAGCTGACGAACTGGAGGCTGCATTCAAGTATCAAGTGATGGGTAGTGTAGGATCGGGGTTCATACTGCTAGGTATAATCCTGCTGTATTCATATACAGGTACACTCAATATGGCGGACGTTGGTAGAGTTGTACTGGATAAGGGTACATCCAACCTTGTATGGTTTGTGAATGTACTGTTTATTGTGGGGTTTGGACTTAAAGCAGCAGTTGTACCGTTCCATATGTGGCTACCGGATGCACATCCGTCAGCACCTGCCCCTATTTCGGCAATGTTGTCAGGTGTGTTAATCGAATCAATAGGCGTGTATCCATTGACCCGCATAATGTACAATGTGATAGGGTTTGATGGAATTCTATCCAGTATCCTGATAGTCTTAGCGATTATATCGATGATGATAGGAGGCCTGTTAGCACTATGGCAGTGGGATTATAAGAGGTTACTGGCTTACTCCAGTATAAGTCAGGTAGGTTATATCTTGTTGGGGATTGGTTTAGGTACGCCGTTGGGCTTGTTGGGGGCGCTGTTCCATCTGTTTAACCATTCCGCATTTAAGGGGTTGCTATTCTTAGACTCCGGCAGTATAGTTTACTCGGTGGGTACGAGGGATCTACGTGAGATGGGCGAACTTGACCGCAGGATGCCAGTCACCAGTAAAACCAATCTTGTTGCCGCTATGTCGATAGCTGGTGTACCACCGTTTAATGGGTTTTGGAGCAAACTTATTATAATCATCGCATGTATACAGGCGGGTCGATATGGGGTTGCGGGGTGGGCTATTTTGGGTAGTATCTTGACATTTGCGTATATTTTGAAAGCTGAACGCTATGCGTTTTATGGTAAAGCTGGACGAGATATGGCGGATGTGAAGGAATCACCCCCGCTCATGTGTGTTGCATTGATCATACTTGCTGTTATATGTGTGGTGGCTGGCCTTATGTTGCTACCCAATGTGAGGGAGACGATTCTATTCCCTGTGGTTAATACATTAACAAGCGGTACAGAGTATATATGGAGGGTATTGCGATGAGGTACTTCGTGCTATTCTTATTTGCGTTCGTTCTGTGGTTACTACTGACGTGGCCTGCGGATTGGCAACATATTATTGTGGGGGTGATAGTTTCGACCCTTGTGATGGTGCTCTTCGGTAGGTTGGCTGTTGTCGGTGAAGTGAAGATGTTCGACCCAAAGCGATGGGCTTGGTTCATTGTATATCTGGTGGTTTTCGTTTGGGAATGTATTAAAGCAAATCTTGACGTTGCGTATAGGGTGATACATCCGCGTATGCCGATAAAGCCTGGTATTGTGAAGGTAAAGACTAACCTCAAGTCGGATATTGCACGTACGTTTCTGGCGAATACGATCACCATGACACCGGGTACGCTGTCGGTTGATGTTGACGGTGATGAACTTTACATACATTGGATATACGTGCGTGATGAAACTGTTGAAGGTGCAACAAAATATATCGTGGGTAGGTTTGAGAGATTTTTGGCAAAGGTGTTCGAATGAGTAGCAAACTACAGGTGAAAATATGGGGTGAGGTTGACCGATTCATGAAGGGGTAGGGATGATCTATACACTTATTGTTATACTTGCGGGGATTGCAGTATTATGCTTTATACGGGTATGGCGTGGCCCGACAATGGCGGATAGGATGGTGGCAGTTGATATGTTTGGAATCTTAGTTGTAGGGATAACACCGCTGTTGGCACTTCTATATAAGCGTGAATTCCTTATAGATATTGGGTTGGCATGGATATTCATAAGTTTTATAGGTACGATAGCGTTGGCAAAATATTTGGAAGGAAGGAAGTTCGATGAATGAGGTGATAGGTTTGATAATCATAACTGTGGGGGTGGCGTTTGATTTCTTTGGTGTGTTGGGGCTTTTGAGGTTACCTGATGTGTATAATAGGTTACAGGCGGCTACCAAATGTATAACACTCGGTACTTGTGGTATAATGCTGGGTACGTTCGTTATGAATGGATTTACGGGGTTAGGGATTAAGGCATTGATTGCGATACCATTTATATTCTTTACTGCGGCAACGGGGTCACATGCGCTTGCACGTGGTGCACATAAGTTTGGTATCAAGTTGTGGCACAAAAGCGTATGCGATAAGTACAGGGAAAGAGTTACAAGTGACGAGGGTAACAAGTAGTGGTGATGAAGTATCCAAAGTTACGTGAGCTGGGTGAAGCAATACGTGCGTTGTTTACGGGGCCATATACAACGAAGTTTCCAAAGGTACCACATGTGCCGGCGAAGAAGTTTCGTGGTAAACCTGTACCTGATGATGAATGGTGTGTGGGTTGTACCGCATGTAAGGAAGTATGTCCAACGGGTGCGATAGAAGTGCATGACGATGCTGAAAAAGGTATACGAACCATCATCAGGCGATACGATAAGTGTATATTCTGTGGACAGTGTGAACTTTACTGTATTACCGAGAGAGGTGTGCGTCTAACTCAGGAGTATGATCTGGCGACATTCGACCGCAGTACGCTATATGTTGAACAGCAGAAGGAGTTACTCGTATGTGATAGGTGTGGTGCGGTGATAGGTGCCAAACAACATATACTGTGGTTGATACACAAACTGGGGCCACTCGCCTACAGTAACCTGCCGTTAATGTTGGTATCACAGGAGGAGTTGAAAGTTGCGGAGGTGCCACGTGAGAAGATAACTATGGAGAAACCTGTCACCCGACAGGATATGTTTCGAATACTGTGTCCCAAATGTAAGCATGAGGTGTTGATCTACGATACCTACGCGAGACGTGTTGAACCCACTGATGATAAATAAGGTTATTGAGCTATCAGAACAGAACCTATACGCATGTTATCAGTGTGGTAAGTGTTCGGCAGGTTGCCCAAGCGTTAGTTTGATGGATCTTATGCCTAATCAGGTGATACGATACTTGCAGATAGGTAAACCTGATAAGGTGTTACAATGTAAGACGATATGGATATGTGCATCATGCTATACGTGTAGTGTGAGATGCCCAAGGGGTATCGACCTGACACGTGTGATGGAGGCGATACGGTTGATACAATTGCGGAAGAATATCGACTATATAAAGGTACGTGAGATAAGTGAAGATGTGCTGGTAAGTTTACCACAGATTGCATTGGTGGCAGAGTTCAGGAAACACACAGCATGAAAGTATTCTACTATCCAGGGTGTACATTGAAGACGCAGGCGAAGAATTTTGAATGTTCCGCTATGGAGGTGATGAAATTATTGGGTTACGAGCTGGTGGAGCTCAACCGCTGGAACTGTTGTGGTACGGTGTATTCGTTGGCATCGGACGATTTGATACATAAGGTTGCACCCATAAGGAATTTGATCCGCGTAAAGGAGCAGGGTGGTGACAAAGTTGTAACCCTATGTGCGATGTGCTACAATACGTTGAAACAGGCGAATGTATTCTTCAATTCGGATCAGGAAGCACGTGATAAGATAAACAGCTTTATGGATACCGAGATAGATTACGAAGGTGATGTGGAGGTATTGCATCTGCTTACAGTCCTTAAGGATGAGGTTGGGTTCGACAATATCAGCAAAAAGGTTGTACGTAAACTTAACCACATAAAGGTGGCACCCTATTATGGGTGTCTGTTGTTGAGGCCATCAACTGTCGCTATAGATGATGCGGAGAATCCATCCATCATGGAGGAGCTGTTACATGCGTTGGGTATTGAAACGATCGATTTCCCTTATAGGAATGAGTGTTGTGGTACGTACAACACTGTAAGTGCGGTAGATCTTGTCATAGATAGGACGTATAGGATAGTGGGGTTGGCGAGAAATTTAGGTGCAGATGTGATTGTGACAAGTTGCCCATTGTGCCAGTTTAATCTTGAAGTACGGCAGAAGGATGTTAAGGAGAGGTTCCCTGAGTTTGAGCAGCTACCTGTGATATATTTTACGCAATTGATGGGTGTAGCGCTTGGTGTACCAATAGAGAGGTTGGGGTTTGACCTTAATCATATAAAGCCAAAAGTGTTGATGGAGTTGTGACATGGAGCCACGTATTGGGGTGTTTGTTTGTCACTGTGGGATCAATATCGCATCGACGGTAGATGTTAAACGTGTAGTGGAGGCGATTAAGGGTTACCCCGGTGTGGTGCATGCTGAGGATTATGTGTATATGTGTTCAGATCCGGGGCAGGAACTTATACGTTCACGTATTAAGGAGAAGAAACTAAACGGTGTAGTGGTTGCGGCATGTTCGCCAACCCTACATGAGGCTACTTTCAGGAATACCGTGGGACAGGTGGGGCTTAACCCATACAGGTGCGAGATCGCCAACATACGTGAACATTGTAGCTGGATACATACGGATAAGGATAAAGCTACGGAGAAAGCGATAAAAATAGTTAAGTCTATTGTTGAGAAGGTGAAATTAAACGATGAGCTGTTACCCATCAGTATACCTATCACCAAACGTGCGCTGGTTATAGGGGGTGGTATCGCTGGTATACAGGCGGCACTCGATATCGCCAATGCAGGGTATGAAGTGATACTGGTGGAGAAGAATCCATCGATTGGCGGGCATATGGCACAGCTTTCGGAGACGTTTCCGACATTGGATTGTGCACAGTGTATATTGACACCTAAGATGGTGGAGGTGGGGCAACATCCCAATATCAAGCTATACAATTATGCGGAGGTTGAGGATCTGTCCGGGTATGTGGGTAATTTCAAAGTGAAGATTAGGTTAAAGGCATCGTATGTGGATTGGTCCAAATGTGTTGGCTGTGGTGTATGTATGGAGAAATGTCCGACGAAGGTACCGTCAGAGTTTGAGATGGGGCTCACCACACGTAAAGCTATATATGTGCCGTTCCCGCAGGCGGTACCTAACAAGCCGGTTATCGATAGAGAGAATTGCCTGTATTTTAAGACAGGTAAGTGTCGTGTATGTGAAAAGGTATGTACGTTTGAGGCGATAAAATTTGACGAACAGGATGAGTTTGTTGAAGAAGAGGTAGGTGCAATAATTGTAGCGACAGGGTATGAGCTATACCCGATTGAGAAGATTGGTGAGTATGGGGGTGGTAAGTACAAGGATGTGATAAATGGGTTGCAGTTTGAGCGATTGCTATCAGCGTCGGGACCGACGGGTGGTGGGGTGCAGCGGCCATCGGATAGGAAGGTACCTAAGCGGGTGGCATTTGTTAGCTGTGTGGGGTCACGTGACCCTGAGTTACATAAACCATACTGTTCGAAAGTGTGTTGTATGTATCTGACGAAACATGCAATGTTGTACAAGCATCGTGTGCCAGATGGCGAACCCATTGTGTTCTATATTGACATAAGGTCGGATGGTAAAGGATACGAGGAGTTTGTACAACGTGCACAGGAGGAGGATCACGTCACCTACATAAGGGGTAAGGTGTCGAAAATCTACGAAGATGATGGTGAGCTGGTGTTGCTTGCGGTTGATACGTTAACGGGTGAACCACTGGAGGTGAGGGTTGATATGGTGGTGTTGGGGATGGCTATTGTGCCATCGCCGTTGGTTTATGAGTTGGCGAAAAAGTTGAAGCTCCAGATAGATGCGAATGGGTTCCTGACGGAGGCACACCCGAAGTTGAGGCCGGTTGAAACACTTACACCGGGTATATTTCTTGCGGGGTGTGCACATGCACCTAAGGATATACCGGATACGGTGGCACAGGCGTCGGCGGCAGCAAGTAAGGTGTTGGAGATGTTCAGCCAGAAAGAGCTACAGCATGATCCGATGGTGGCAACAGTTGATGAAGATCGTTGTAGTGGGTGCGGTGTATGTGTAACATTATGTCCGTATGGGGCGAGGGAGCTTGAGGTTAAAGATGGTAAGCGGGTAGCTAAGGTTAACGAAGCTAAGTGTGAAGGTTGTGGCAGCTGTATAGCGGGATGTCCGGCGGGTGCGTGTCAACAACGTAATCTTAAGGATGAACAGCTGGTGAATATGGTGAAGGCAGTACTGGAGTAGTAATATGGAGGGGTTTGAACCCAAAATTGTGGCGTTCTGCTGTAAATGGTGTTCGTATGCGGCAGCCGATCTGGCGGGTACGTCGAGGTTGAAGATTAAGCCTAACTTTGTGGTGATAAGGACGATGTGTTCCAGCCGCGTAGATCCCGAATTTATACTTGAGGCGTTTTGGAATGGTGCGGATGGTGTGCTGGTGGCGGGATGTCATCCGGGTGATTGCCACTATGTGAATGGTAACTACAAGACGTTGCGTAGGGTGATGTTGTTGAAGAAGATGTTGGAACAGCTGGGGATCGATCCGAGGCGGTTACGTCTGGAGTGGATAGCAGCTAGTGAGAGCCGTAAGTTTGTTGTCACCATAAGGAAGTTTGTGGATGAATTGAAGCAGCTGGGGCCGTTGAGGTTGGAAGCGAGTGGTGATAATGGAAGTAACGGTTAGGTGGATAAATGGTATGCAGTTTGTGGGTAAGACTGGGTCAGGACATATGGTGGTGATGGATACCTCGACGGAGTTTGGTGGCGAAAACATGGCACCGACACCTATGGAGTTGCTGTTGGTGGCATTGGGTGGATGTACGGGGATGGATGTGATGTCGATCCTACGTAAGATGCAGGTGAAGTGTGAGTGCATGGAAATAAATGTTAAAGGTGAACGCAGTGATGAACATCCAAGGATGTTTAAAAAGATAGAGCTCGCGTATAGGGTGAAGGGTAAGGATATACCGGAGGATAAGGTTAAGAGGGCGGTTGAGCTTTCGCAGGAGAAGTATTGTTCGATATCGGCGATGCTTAAGACAGTGGCCGACATTACATACAGGGTGGAGATAGAAAATAATAATTGATGGAGGTACAACATGGGTAAACCAAAGTTTGCATTTTACTGGTGTGCATCATGCGGTGGATGTGAAGAGACGGTGCTCGATCTCAACGAGAAGATACTGGAGGTTGTTGATAAGATAGATATTGTGTTTTGGCCGGTGGCACTCGACTTCAAACGTAAGGATATTGAGGCGATGAAGGAGGGTGAGATAGATGTTGCGTTTATAAATGGGGCGATAAGGACGAGTGAACAGGAGGAGATGGCTAAATTGTTGCGTGAGAAGGCGAAATTTGTGGTGGCGTTTGGGGCATGTGCGCAGTTGGGTGGTATACCGGGGTTGGCAAATTTCTGGGTACGGAGTGATATTTTTGATAGAGTCTACAAGGGGGTGCCCACTGTGGCAAATCCAGAAGGTGTGGTACCACAGCAGGTAGTGGAAATGGACGGTTATAAGCTGACGTTACCTGAATTTTACGATACGGTTAAGACGTTGGACCAAACAATAGCGGTGGATTACTATCTGCCGGGGTGTCCGCCACCACCTGATCTTATTATGGATGCGATAGAGGCCATACTTAAGGGTAAGCTACCGGAGAGAGGTACGGTGTTGGCACCCGATAAGGCGCTATGTGATACATGTCCAAGGAATGAGACCAAGCCGGAAAAGTTATCGATAAAAGATATAAAGCGGCCACATGAGGTGATAATCGATCCGGAGAAGTGTTTCCTTGAACAGGGTATTATATGTTTGGGGCCTGTGACACGGTCGGGGTGTGGCGAACGTTGTATTAACGCTAACATGCCATGTCGTGGATGTATGGGGCCGACGAGCGAGGTACGTGACCAGGGTGCGAAGGCGGTATCATTTATTGCATCTATTCTTGGGGTGGAAGATGAGGAGAAGCTATCAGAAGAAGAGGTGCAGAAGTTGATAGATAAGATTGTCGATCCAGCAGGTACGTTCTATAGGTTTTCACTACCGGCATCGTTACTTAGAAGGAGGCGCAAATGAGACGTGTGACTATCGACCCTATAACGAGGCTTGAGGGGCACGGTAAGATAGAAATATTCCTCGATGATAAAGGTGAGGTTGAGCGTGCATTCTTCCAGATACCGGAGTTGCGTGGGTTTGAGAAGTTCTGTGAGGGTAGGCCAGCTGAGGAGATGCCAAGGATTACACCACGAATATGTGGGGTGTGTCCGACTGCACACCATATGGCGTCAACTAAGGCGCTCGACGACCTATATAAGGTAGAGCCACCGGAAGCTGCTAAGAAGATACGTGAACTCATGTACTGTGCGTTCCAGGCGGAGGATCATCTGTTGCATTTCTTCTTCCTTGGGGCACCGGAGTTCATTGTGGGGTTGGATGCACCCAAGGGTGAACGTAATATACTGGGTGTTATAGGGAAGGTAGGGCTGGAAATCGGTGGTAAGGTGATAGAAGCACGTAAGAGGTGTCGTGAGATTATTACGTTGATAGGGGGTAAGGTTGTACATCCGGTGTGTGGGTTACCAGGTGGGGTGTCGAAACCGTTAACCGAAGAGGAGCGTGCGAAGATTAAGGAAGCGGCAGACTTTATGGTGGAGTTTGCTAAGTTTGTGATGGAGCTATTCAACAAGCAAGTGGTACAGAACACGGAGTATGTGGAGTTGATAAGGAGTGATACGTATACACACAGAACTTACTATATGGGGTTGGTGGATAAGGACAATAAGGTGAACTTCTACGATGGTGATATTAGGGTGGTCGACCCCGATGGTAATGAGTTTGCGAAATTCTCGGCTGGTGAGTATCTCAAGTATATTGCGGAACATGTTGAACCATGGACTTATGTGAGGTTCGCATACCTGAAGGAGGTGGGTTGGAAAGGGTTTGTCGATGGTAAAGATAGTGGGGTATTTAGGGTGGCACCACTGGCGAGGCTCAATGCAGCTGATGGTATGGCGACACCGATGGCACAGGAGTATTACGAACAGATGTATGATGTGTTGGGTGGTAAACCAGTGCATCATACGTTGGCATTCCACTGGGCACGCCTTATAGAGGTGGTGTATGCAGCGGAGAGGATGAAGCAGCTTGCGGAGGATCCAGTGCTTACGGATACGAATGTACGTAATATACCGGAAGCTACACCGGAGGAGGGGGTGGGTGTGGTGGAAGCACCGAGGGGGACGCTTTTCCATCACTATAAAACTGATGGGAATGGTATACTTAAGGAAGTGAACCTCATAGTGGCGACACAGAACAATGCTGCTGCTATATGTATGTCGGTGGAGAAGGCAGCGAGATCGCTTATCAAAAGGGGTGAGGTTTCGGATAAGCTATTGAATATGATAGAGATGGCGTTTAGGGCGTACGATCCGTGTCATGCGTGTGCAACACATACGTTGCCGGGTGAGATGCCGCTGGAGGTGATAGTTTACAACTCGAAAAACGAACCGATAAAGGTGCTAAGGAGATAACCTTAAAGCTCAGCATGAAGACCCTCGTACTGGGGCTCGGTAACCCGATACTGGCGGATGATGGTATCGGTATAAGGGTGGTACAGGAATTACGTAAAAGGGTGAATGGTGTTGAGTTTAAGGAATGTAGTATCGCAGGGGTGGGTGTGTTGGATGAGATCGATGGCTATGATAGGGTTGTGATCATAGATGCGATCAAAACGGGTACGGGTGACCCAGGTACGGTATATAAGTTGAAGTTGGAGGATTTTGACAAAGCCTGCCCGATGGGGTCGCATGGGTGTGGGTTATCTACGGTGATAGAGCTGGGTAGGCGGATGGGGTATAAAGTGCCAAAGGTTATCGATATCTATGCGATAGAAGTGAAGAATAACGAGGAGTTTGGTGAAAACCTGACACCGAAGCTAGCTAAACAGTTGAATAATATAGTGGAAAGGATTGCGAAAGAGATAGCATGAAGCTAAAAGTTGATAAATTAAAGAAGTGGGAGAATGAGCTCAATGTATGTATCAGGTGTGGTTACTGTTACGAACATTGTCACCTGTTTAAGTTGACGGGTTGGGAGGTAGATACACCCAGGGGTAAGCTGTTATTGATCTATGGGTTGGTTACGGGTGAGATTGTACCTTCGGAGTACATAGCGGAGAAGATATTTGAGTGTTTCTATTGCAAAAACTGTGGTAAGAGCTGTTCGGCGAATGTAGCAGTTACTGATATATTTACGGAGGCCAGGGAGGTACTGAAAGAAGCGGGGTTTGATGTCGATGGTACCACAGTAAAGGTTGATAAAGATATGTGTTCAGGCTGTGGTATATGTGTATCAGTCTGTAAAGCGGAAGCTACGAAGGTTGAGAAGGAGGAGGGTAAAAGGAAGGCGGTTGTTGATAAGGTGAAATGCCAATCCTGTGGTGTATGTGTGGCAGCATGTCCGACAGGGGCACGTAAGCCGAAGGAGGGGTATCAAATATCGCCGAAAGAGCTTAGGGCAAAGGTTGCAGGATATCTGGTGGGTGCAAGATGAGCGACCCTAAAATAGTTGTGTTCTGTTGTAACTGGTCGGTATATCCGGGGTTGCAGCTAAGTGACCTGGAAGGGGAGCCGGATATATCGGCGGGGACGATTGTCACCATGTGTACGGGTAGGATAGATCCTGAACTTGTACTGGAGGCGTTCGATAAGGGTGCGTGGGGGGTGATGATAGCGGCATGCCCGTTGGGTGAGTGTGAGCATGACGGTAATTATAAAACAGTACGTAGGGTGATGCTGCTCAGAAAGATGTTAAAACAGCTGAATATTGAACCTGAAAGGGTGAGGCTGGAATACATAGGTACGGGTGAGGTGGCCAAACTCAATAAGGCTATACGTGAGTTCCGTGATAGTGTGGTGAAGCTGGGACCGTTAGGTAGTGGGTGACGAGTTACGTGAGTTCCTGGAGCGACATCGAGGTGGTAAGATTGTAGTCATAGGGGTGGGTAATACATTACGTGGTGATGATGGGGTAGGGCCAAAGTTTGTTGAGAGAATTAAAGATTTTACAAGTGATAGGTTTGTGGCAATAGATGCGGGTGAGGTGCCTGAGAACTATCTGGGTAAGGTGGCTAAACTGCAACCCGATGTCATAATACTGGTGGATGCAACTAATATGGGGGAAACACCCGGTACGATGAAGGTGTTGACACGTGAAGCTATAGAGGGGGAGGCGTTCTTTACACATAAGTTGCCGTTGAGTTTTGTGATGAAGCACTGGGAGGATGAAGGGTTTAAGGTGTTTCTGATCGGTATACAGCCGGAGCAGCTGGAGTTCGGTAAGGGGTTGTCACCGAGGGTGGCGAAAGCATTGGAGGAGTTGGTGAGGATATTCCGAAATACGGTGACACAATAGTTTATAGAAGTGAGACATAATGTGTGATAGGGTTGAAATCTTTGAAAAATACGCAGAAGAGTATGATGGGTGGTTTGATAAGCATAGGTTTGCATATGAATCGGAGATTGTGGCGCTCAAAATGTGTGTACCGAAAGATGGTAAAGGGATGGAGATAGGTGTGGGTACGGGAAGGTTTGCGGTACCACTTGGTGTGAAGATAGGGGTTGAACCTGCGAAGGCGATGGCCGATATAGCACGTAGACGTGGGGTGAAAGTTATCGAAGCAAAAGGAGAAGAGCTGCCGTTTGATGACAACGTGTTTGATTATGTGTTGATAATTGTCACAATATGTTTCGTGGAAGATGTCTGGCAGGTGCTCAAAGAGGCGAAGAGGGTGGTTAAACCTAGTGGATATGTGATCATCGGTATGATAGATAAGGACAGCTTTCTGGGTAGATGGTATATGAAGCGAAAGCATAAGAGTAAATTTTATAGGTATGCAAAATTCTATTCCACTGAGGAGGTGATGGGGTGGTTGAATGAGTTGGGATTTAAGGAGCTACAGATATGGCAAACAATATTTGAGCTACCAGAAAGGATGACACAGGTGGCACAGGTGAAACCTGGGTACGGTGAAGGTGGGTTTGTGGTGATCAGGGCAGTGAAGTGATAAAATGGCGGATTGCGGAGACTGGTTCAACGGTGAGGGTGAACGGTTTCTACAGGCGGTTGGTGTAAAATCAGGTAATATAGTGGTGGATTTTGGTTGTGGTAGCGGATGCTATGCTGTTCCAGCGGCAAAGTTGGTGGGTGAAACCGGCACAGTGTACGCGGTGGATGAGAATGACGATATGTTGGAAAAGTTGAAATCCCGCATGATGATGTATGGAGTGAAAAATGTTGTCACCATACATGGGGATGAGACCAGCTTGCGTGTGATCGGAAATGATACAGTTGATGTTATACTGGCGTATGATGTGCTACACTTTATGGATAAAGTCAGAAGAGGTAGGTTGTATCAAGAGTTCCACAGGATACTGAAACCAGAGGGTCTGCTGTCGGTCTATCCAAAGCATAATCGTGACGATAGCCCGATGTGGGAGTTACAGGAGCTCAGTGTAGATGATGTTATCGAGGAGATTGAAGCAAATGGGTTCAAACTGGTGGCTAAATATCGTGAGAGGTTGATACATGATGAATCGTACGAGGTGGGTGTGGTGATAAATTTCGTGAAAGTTAACCCGTACGACTGTATACATGAAGAGCTATCATGACTAAATATCAGAATATGCCCTATGTATCGGATATTTTGCAGC
>CBFDTI010000010.1:0-26674 GCA_965612795.1 uncultured bacterium
CGCATCTTATAGAAAATCAACCAACTCTATCATTTGTCAACTCAGTTCATGGCTATCGATTAACTGATATATGTTAAGGTATCGCAATTGACGTATACCATGTATTGCGTATTTTAACAAAAATAAATTATTGAACATATATCTGATCGCTAACAAAGTGGAGCAAAGATGGAAAAAGCAGGTGAGGTAATAAGAGTAGCAGGTCCGTTAGTAGTAGCTAAGGGTATGGAAGGGTCGCGCATGTACGATGTGGTACGTGTGGGTGAGTTGCGGCTTATAGGTGAGATTGTTGAACTTCAAGGTGATCGTGCCTCCATACAGGTATACGAGGATACAACCGGCGTAGGACCAGGTGACCCTGTTTACCCAACGTTTGCCCCTCTCACAGTGGAGTTAGGTCCTGGACTCATTGGTAATATATACGATGGTGTGCAACGTCCGCTACCTAAGATTATCGAAACCACCAACAGCCCGTATATCCAAAGGGGTATCGACATACCCGCACTCGATCGTACCAGAAAGTGGAAATTCACCCCTTTAAAGAATAAAGGTGACAAGGTAGTAGCTGGTGACATATTGGGTGAGGTACAGGAGACACCGCTTGTGGTACATAAAATATTGGTACCACCCCATATCGAATCCGGTACATTGGTGGAGATCGTCCCCAAAGGCGAGTATTCAGTTGACGACATTATCGCCAGAATCGAAACCCCCGATGGCGATAAGGAGCTCAAACTATACCATAGATGGCCAGTACGTATACCACGACCGTATAAACAGCAATTCAACCCCATCATACCATTATATACCGGGCAGCGTGTTATAGATACGTTCTTCCCGATAACAAAGGGTGGTACCGCATGTGTTCCTGGACCGTTTGGTTCCGGTAAGACTGTAATACAGCATCAGCTGGCAAAATGGGCGGACGCCGATATAGTAGTGTTCGTAGGTTGTGGTGAACGTGGCAACGAGATGACCGACATGCTTATAGAATTTGCACACTTAAAAGATCCGCGATCGGGCCGTCCATTGATGGAACGTACTGTGTTGATTGCTAATACTTCCAACATGCCAGTAGCTGCACGTGAAGCTTCGGTATATACCGGGGTGACGATTGCTGAGTATTTTCGTGATATGGGTTACAATGTAGCGTTGATGGCGGATTCTACTTCAAGATGGGCGGAAGCCATGCGTGAGATATCTGGTAGGCTTGAGGAGATGCCCGGTGAGGAGGGCTATCCCGCATACCTTGCAACCCGAGTAGCTGAGTTCTACGAGCGTGCGGGTTGGGTTGAAACACTTGGTTCAGACAACCGGAAAGGCGCTGTATCCATTATAGGGTCGGTATCACCACCAGGTGGTGACCTTTCCGATCCCGTTGTACAGGCAACGTTGAGGGTGACGAAAGTGTTCTGGAGCCTCGAAGAGGCGCTCGCACAGGCACGTCACTTCCCCGCAATCAGTTGGCTCAGAAGTTATTCACTCTACTGGCGTAATATAGAGGGGTGGGTGAAACAGAACATAGGTGAAGATTTCCCCAACCTCATGCGTGAAGCCATGCGCATATTGGAGAAAGAGGCTGAACTACAGGAGATAGTGCGGTTGGTCGGCTATGAGGGGTTGTCATATCTCGATATATTCCTGTTGGAAGTGGCACGCTCCCTGCGTGAGGATTTCCTCTACCAGAACGCATTCGACCCTGTGGATACATATTGCTCACCTAAGAAACAGTACCATATGCTACAGATCATACTCAAACCTTACTATATCTTTCGTACAAGTTGGGATACGTTTATCGCCGAACGTGGTGCAGGCTGGCGTAGTGTGGTGACACCTACCGAGTTTGTAACCTTTGTACATAACTTAGAGTTTTGGCAGGATCTCGCCAAGCTGAGATTTATGGAGGATGACGAGATTATGAAATCCATGGATACTATTATTAACAAGATAACCACTGAGATCAACGATAAAGTCTTCCCTTACCTTGCAGGTACAACGTTAGAGGTGAAATGAGGCGTACACAACGTGCAGCTGACGAGTTACGCCCTATATCCATAACCATGGACTACCTCGATAATACTGAAGGCTCGGTATTCTTTCAACTGGGTAACACCATGTGTATAGCGACTGCTACACTGACAACTGATACACCTGCATTCGCACGTAACGAGGGTATCGGTTGGATATTTGCCGAGTATGGGATGTTACCACGTAGTGTGGACGAACGTATACCACGTACCCGCATAACAGGTAGGGCGATGGAGATACAGCGGTTCATAGGTAGAGCATTAAGGGCAGCAGCCGACCTATCTTTACTCAAGGGGTACAGTGTTACGATAGACTGTGACGTTATACGTGCGGATGGTAGCACCCGCTGTGCTTGTGTGAATGCTGGCTTCCTTGCACTATATCGGGCGATGCAATACGCGGTAGCACAGGGGTTGGTACCACAGAATCCTATCAAATGTTTTATAGCAGCAGTGAGTGTGGGGTTGGTAGATGGTGAATATTTGCTCGACCTTGACTATGCAGAAGATTACAATGCGGCAGTGGATTTCAACCTTGTACTTAATGAAAAATATGAATTGGTAGAAGTTCAGGGTACTGCCGAAAAGTCAGCGTTTACATTTGACGATATGACACAGTTTTACGAGCTTGCCAAGATAGGGGTGGGCCAACTTATCACCGAGATGCGACGTGCACTCTTCCCGCAAGCTACATAGTTTATGGAGATAATTTTTGAGCGTACGGTACGTGTAACCGACGGGATACGACTTGATAAGTATTTATATGAATCAGGTATTGGGCTATCACGTACCGCGATACAGAAGTTGATCAAGGAAGGTAAGGTACTGGTAAACGATAAACCCACGAAACCGCATAGGATATTACGGCCAGGTGATAGAGTAATTGTCAAGTATACCAAACCTGAACGTCGGATGTTGAAACCCTTCCCTATGCCGTTGGAAATAGTCTACGAAGATGATGCGTTAATCATTATCAACAAACCCGCAGGTATAGTGACACATCCCGCACCCGGTAACCTTGACGAAACCCTCGTCAGTGGTGTGTTATACCACACGAAAGTGGAGGGTGGTGAACCGTATCGACCTGGTGTGATACATCGGTTGGATAAAGACACGACAGGGTTGATAATATTTGCGAAAACCGCAGCTACCCACAGTAAGCTAGCGGAGATGATGGCCAGCCGTGAGATACACCGATATTACCTCGCATTCGTATGGGGACGCTTACCCATGGAACATGGTACAATAGATGCACCTATAGGGCGGCACGTGATCGATTCACAACGTATGGCGGTAACGCCGATAAATTCACGTGACGCTATAACGCATTTCAAGGTACTACGGTATTATAGATGGGCTACACTTGTGGAGTTGCAACTGGAGACTGGCAGGACACACCAGATACGTGTGCATATGGAGCATATAGGGTATCCGGTGATCGGTGACCCACTCTACAGTGGACGTAAGCGGCCACCTAACCTGAACACGGATATATTCGATAGAATCATGGAGATCATGTCACGTCAGGCACTACACGCGTATAGGTTGGAGTTCATCCACCCCATAACCGGTAAGCCGATGGAGTTCGAAATACCGATGCCAGACGATATGCGTAGATTACGTGAATACTTAGAGACGTTAGATGAGTAAGCGGTTCCATATCATCACATATGGGTGTCAGATGAATGTGTACGATTCACGTGTAGTGGCTGAGATATTACGTAGACAGGGGTGGGAAGAGGTCGATTCACCTGAGGTTGCTGATGTGATCATGGTTAACACTTGTACCGTACGTGCACATGCGGAACGACGTGCATTGGGTAGGCTTAGGGTGTTGGTTGGCCTGAAGAAGCAACGCCCAGTGAAGGTAGGTGTGTTGGGTTGCATGGCGCAACATCTGAAGGAGAAAGTATTCGAACTTGTGCCGGGGTTGGATTTCGCGGTCGGACCAGACGGCTACGAACGGTTGCCTGAGCTTATCGAGGCTGGTGGTGCATATTTTCCGCCACTTACACGTTTGTATACAGGGGTACATCCACAACCTGATCGCCCATACTCTGCGTTTGTCACCATCATGCGTGGTTGTGATAGCTTCTGCACGTATTGTATAGTGCCATATGTACGGGGTAGGGTGAGATCACGTCCGGTTAATGACATATTGGAGGAAATACAGGGGTTATTGGATCGCGGTATAAAGGAGATTATACTCATAGGGCAAAACGTGAACCTATATAATTACGATGGGATAGATTTTACGGAGCTACTCGATAAAGTAGCTGATATGGGGATCGAGAGGATAGGGTTCTTAACGTCGCATCCAAAGTATTTCGATATGCGGTTGATTGAGGTGATCGCAAGCCATCCCAACATCATACGTGAGTTACACCTACCTGTACAGGCGGGGTCGAATAAAATTCTGCACAGGATGAACCGCGGCTACACAGGGGAGGAATATCTCGCACTTATTGATAGAATACGTGAAGCTATACCAGATGTGGCATTAACCACCGATATTATGGTGGGATTTCCGGGTGAAACCGAAGCCGATTTCGAAGCTACACTCGATCTCGTTAAACGCGTACGTTTCCACTACGCATATATGTTCAAGTACTCAATGCGTCCCGGTACTGTTGCAAGTAAGTGGCAGGATGATGTACCGGAGACGGAGAAATTGCGCAGGTTACGCGAACTTATACAGCTACAGAATAGCATAACACGTGAACGGCGGTTGGAGATGATCGACAACACTTATGAGGTGCTGGTTGAACGTAAATCCAGGAAGGGTGATGAATATTTCGGACGTACGATACAGAACATACCTGTGGTTATAGACGGTGACGTGCAACCCGGCAATACGGTTAGGGTGAAGATTATTAAGCTGGTAGGTTGTACCCCATATGGTGTTGTATCTGGTTGACCCACGTAATACAACCAAACCGTACAATTTTGAGCTAATGTGGGGGTTACGACGTAACGGGTATCCGTTCGTGTTCATTGGGTACGTACCTAAGTGGTGGGGTAAGTATTCGCCGGTCAAAGAGGTTAACCCATTTCTACCTATAAGTCGTGGTGTGTTCGAAAATAAACATATCCAGTATATGATAGCCAATATTACGCAATCGATGGAGATGTTCTTTGGGTATTTGAGGTTTATGCCGAGCTTAAAAGAAGATGATGTGATACACTTTCTGTGGTTTACGAGCCCATCGATCGAAACACATATCGTGCCACGTGTTAGCTGGCGTGTTGGTAAACTTGTACATACTGCACATAATCTGTTACCCCATAGGGAACGTAAGGGCGATATCAAGCTATTCAGTAACCTCTATCGATATATGGATACAGTCATTGTACATGCGGAAGCTACACGTGATGAGTTTCATGAAATGTTCGGCACCAACACGCAGGTAGTCGTCATACCGCACGGCAATCTTGAAAATTTCTACAATACGTTTGATGAAACGGATTACCAACAGTCGAAACGGTTTTATGAACAGCGGTTGGGTAAGCTAACCCGTCCAATATTTCTGTTTATGGGACCGATCAAGCGTTACAAAGGGTTTGAGGTACTTATGAAGGCGGTAGATGTATTGAACCAAAAGGGGTTACAGTTCAGTGTAGTAGTAAAGGATAAGCCACGTAAGGTTATACCTAAGCTCCACTATCTGGCAGCCGAGCTACCGTATTCGCATGTTGGGTTGATATACCGGTACGTAGATGTGGTGGTATTACCACACACGAGGATATCACAGAGTGTGACATTGTTTGAAGCTGGCTATTTCAGCAAACCCGTAATCGTATCGCGTGTGGGTGGACTACCTGAAGTCGTACGCGACGGTATGGATGGGTTTGTTTTTGACAAAAATGACCACTTGCAGCTTGCGGATAGGATGGAGCACTTCATAAGGCAACCAGATATGATAAAGCTGATGGGTGAAAGCTTCAAATCACACCTAATAAAAAATTATGGTTGGGACGCAATCATCGACAAGTATGTCAGGATTTATGGGTTAACACACTAATCGCTCGAACTGGGCTTTATTGCACCTACCTTGCATACCTGTTTGCACAGATCGCATCCGTAACAGAGAAGTGTATCAATACGTACTTTAGCATCGGTTGGCACAATAGCGGGACAACCGAGTTCAAGGCATAGCCTACAGCCGATACATTTGGATGTATCTACCTCATATGGTGGTTTCCTTGGTGCCAGGAATATACATGGTGCACGTACGACGATGAGTGATGGTCCATCATATGAGGTTGCTTTCTGTAATGCGGATTTGATCGCATCCAAGTCGTATGCATCCACCACGTGTATGTCGTCTATACCCATTGCGCGTGCGATATCTTCTGGCATTATAGATTTTGTCTGTTCACCCATGAGTGTCCTACCAGTACCGGGATGATCTTGATGCCCTGTCATCGCAGTCGTACGGTTGTCGAGTACAACAACTGTGGCTTTGCCCTTGTTGTAGACCACATCCATGAGCTCAGGTACCCCTGTGTGTAAGAATGTGGAGTCACCAATCACTGCAACCGTTTTTCGTGCAAGCTCGGGTATGGCTTTCTCCATACCTAATGCGTTACCGATGCTTGCACCCATACAGACACAGGTATCCATGGCATCCAGTGGTGGGAACGCACCCAATGTGTAACACCCTATATCACCCGTAGCGTAGAGGTTAAGCTTATGTACCATGTAGAAGAAACCGCGATGCGGGCATCCAGGACATAGTACTGGTGGGCGTGGCGGTAGAGCGTCGAACATAACATACTCTTTCTTATCTCTGTTGAAAGCTTCACGCAATACGGTGGGGTTGAGTTCACCGATGTTGGGTAGCAATTCCTTACCTATGACATTGATACCCATGGCACGTATTTCGGTCTCCAGGAAGGGATCACACTCTTCGATCACATAGATCTTTTTCACCATGTTTGCAAACTCACGTATCAGCTGTCGAGGTAACGGCCATGTGAGTGATAGCTTCAAAAACGTAGCTTCTGGTAATACCTCCTTTGCATACATGTACGCGACACCGCTGGCGATGATGCCGATCTCTGTATCCCCCTTCTCTATGCGATTGTATTCGAACACGTTGGCAAACTCCTCCACCTTACGTAACCGTTCTTCAAGATATAGCCTGCGACGTCTGGCGTTCACAGGTAAAAGGTTACGTTTCGGCATATCCTTGATGTAACCGGTGGGTGAATGTTCTTCACGCCCATTGAGCTCAACAATACTTCGTGAATGTGCTATCCTTGTGGTGATACGTAACAGGACGGGTAGGTCGAACTTCTCACTTAGGTCAAACCCTATTTTGACAAACTCCTTGGCTTCTTGGCTGTCGGAAGGTTCAAGCATCAACAACTTAGCTGCACGTGCGTAGTTGCGATTATCCTGTTCGTTCTGCGATGAGTGCATGCTGGGGTCGTCCGCCGTTACTATTATAAGGCCACCCGTTGTCCCTATGTATGCAGCAGAAAACAGTGGATCAGCTGCTACGTTAAGCCCTACGTGCTTCATTGCTACCAATGCACGTGCACCCGCAAACGATGCACCCATAGCGACATCGAGTGCCACCTTTTCGTTGGTCGACCATTCACAATAGATTTCGGGATACTTGGCGATATTCTCCAAAATCTCAGTACTGGGGGTACCTGGATATGCGCACGCTACGAGACAACCACCTTCGTATGCACCACGTGCAATAGCTTCGTTACCGGAGAGCAACGCTTTCGCCATAGTGTAAAATAACTATCGCAGGCAAATACACAACCCCGATACACTTATGTAAAGCATAATTTACATAATGTTAAGTTTACTTGACATAATGAGGTATTCGGTATATTGTCATGATGAAGCTTATATGTCATCTACGTAGGGTGAGGTTTTTGCATGGTGAGGTGACGCAGCAGCAGCTTGCGCAGGCTGTTGGTGTATCACGTCAAACGATAATCGCTATTGAGAAAGGCAAGTATACGCCATCGGTTTTACTTGCATTGAAGATAGCGAAATATTTTGGTCTTAAGGTAGAGGATATTTTTGAGCTGAAGGAGGACCCATGAAGTTATTGGCATTGATACTATCCATACTCACTGTAGGGTTTGTGCTTTTGGCTTTGGTTTCGCCTTGGTTTTTGCTTGCTGCGCTCGTAACTGGCCTGATCTTACCGGTTTTGCGTTTCGCTGGTGTAGTAAGGGATCAAGACGAGATGCACCGCTATGTGGATTACAGGTCATCACATATTGCGTATTACTTAATGTTGTCGATCGCTATAATTACACTCATGTTGACAACCCTATCCAGGCATGAGGTCTCTCCCGAACTTACCCTGCTGATCCTCGTACCCCTGATCACAAAGTTTTACCTCCAATCCATACCCACCCGTAACCTTGCACGTACCGGTATTTACTTAGGCTCAATAGTCGGTGGTGCCTGGCTACTATTCGCTATATTATCGCATGGATTTACCATCGAAGGGGTGATCGAGTCTTCCATCGGCTTAAGCTTACTGTTATTTTCGTTGCTTGGGTTACGTTATCGGCTCATCTCCGCCAGCTTGTTGATAGCGATGGGTTTGGTAGCTACGTGGTTCGTACTGCGATCACATATCTTAACCGTCACTAAGCTGCTTGTGGGGTTATTCCTGCCACTACCTGCATTTGTTGCAGGTACCAGCTTGTTAATTTCTAAATTCAAGGAGGAAATCCCATGATACAGCTAACCCTGATTTCATCCTTATGGTTAGGTGTACGTATCACTATAACGGGTGCGATAATACCATCACTCGTGATAGCAGTTGACCATACCGAATACGTAAGTACCAGTGTATCGGTGGGCGGTTTCCCCATATCTCACGGTTTATTACTACGTAGTGAGGTTGACATCCGTTACACCGCTGTAGCGGAAGCATTAACTCCACTGTTTTCAACTGGGTTTGGGTTCATGTCAACCCTCGGGAGCGATGATTCCAAAACCATCGTCGATATACATCCAAGGTTGGGCCTCCTCTACCGTGGTCTATCCGGTCGCCTGCTATCGTTTGATTGCGAACTTTTATGGTTTCCACCTTATTTAAATCGCACGAAACTCAACCGTCCATTCGCTCCCGCCATTAACACCGAGTTCCTCTATAAGTTGCGGTGAACACCCCGATGATAGCTTGTTTATTGGAAGTTCAACCTTACTTTATAGGATGCGACTCATCGACACACATGCACACCTACAAGGGCCCGAATTCAACCGCGACCTCGAACCCGTACTTGCACGTGCAGTAAAAGCTGGTGTCCAGCTGATCATAAACGTAGGGTATGACCTGAACTCCTCCAAACGTGCCATCCAACTCTATCGCAAATACCCCATGTTACCACCAGCTGTGGGTATACACCCACATGATGCAAAGACATGGTCGGATGAGGTTGAATCCTCACTCCGCAGGTGGGCAGGTTCACCCCACGTAGTTGCTATAGGTGAGATAGGGCTCGACTTTTACAAAGACTATTCACCACGTGCACAACAGTTGCAGGTGCTCGAGAAGCAACTCCAGATAGCGCTCGATTACAGGTTACCCGTCATCCTACACGTACGCAATGCGTACATGGATATACTTAATGTTTTAAAGAACTTCCCCTCACTACGTGGTGTACTGCATGCATTCTCCGGTAGCCCCGCCATCGCTGATAAGTTTGTATCCATGGGTTGGCACATAGGTGTGGGTGGTGTCATCACATTCTCCAACGCACGTAAGTTACAGGAAGTGGTTCAACGCATACCGGTTGAATACATAGTCCTGGAGACAGATGCACCATTCCTTACACCACACCCATATCGAGGTAAAAGGAACGAACCTTCATACCTTAAATTTATCTGCCAGCAGCTGGCTGCTATTCTGCAACGTACCCCAGATGAGGTTGCTGAAATCACCTACTTGAATGCCAAACGCCTATTTCCGCGTTTAAGAAGCTGATCACTCTTCATGTATCAATTTCCTGTCACGTTTCTTCACACCTAACCACAGCAGATCACGTGGCTCATCATGCTCCATAACGTAGCGGATGGCAGCTTCTATCATCTCAGGTGTTACATCTCTACCACCCAACCCTGTGACAAATCCCCACATCGGTATGTACTCTGCACGGTTATACAATGCGGATTTTACCTCCTGAAAGAATATCCCACTTTGGCCAAAACTTATGTTACGGTCAAGTACTAACACCTTCTTTGCACCCTTAAGTGCATTAACCACATCTTCAGCAGGGAACGGCCTAAACACCCGTATTTTCACTAACCCAACCGGATAGCCCTTTTTCTGTAGCTCATCCACTATCACCCTCGTTGTACCTGTAACATCGCCAGCTGTCACCACCCGTATATCGGTACCTTCGGTTTTGTATTCCTCTATCAACCCATACCTGCGACCAAAGTATTGATAAAACTCGTCATCCACTTCCCTTATCACATGTTTCGCATCCTCCATAGCTTTCTGTATCTGATAACGTAGCTCAAAGTACCAGTCAGGTCCTGTGAGCCCACCGAATGCGGCTGGGTTGTCGGGATCCAAGTAATATCTTGGCTGATACGGTGGTAAGAACTTATCCACAAGCTCCTGATCAGGTATCTCCACAGGTTCTGACGTATGTGATAACACAAATGCTGCCAACACTATCATGCTGGGTAATAACACCTTTTCCGACACCTTATATGCCTGTATCACCGTGTCCAGCACCTCTTGGTTGCTTTCAGCGTAAAACTGCATTATACCGGTATCACGTTGTGCTAAACTATCGTTCTGTTCTGTCCATATCGACCATGGTGGTGCCATAGCGCGGTTGATGTTACCCAGCACGATCGGTAACCTCGCACCCACCGCCCAGTGTATCACCTCATGCATATACGCTAACCCCTGTGCCGAAGTTGCGGTAAATGCACGTACACCAGCTGCTGATGCACCTACAACCGCTGCCAGTGCGGAATGCTCGGATTCTACCTTTATGAACGTAGCATCCAGCTCACCGGTTGCACACATATCGGCGAGCAACTCCACCACCTCCGTCTGTGGTGTGATGGGGTATGCAGCTATAACTTTCACGCGTGCAAGTTTCACTCCATACGAAAGAGCATGGTTGCCCATCAAAAGTTCAACAGTGGCCATCCTTCTAAGATAAGAGTTTTAAATTAGCGTCAAGGATATCTGTTATTTACAGGTTAACTTCGGGATAAAGCTTGCCCTTTTAAAACTCAGGGCCGAACGATACATACCAATAAGGTACAGAGTATCTAACCAAATCCGTATGCCACGCACATGTAACCTGTAACACAAAATAGCCAAGGTTCATCCTTATCCCCGTACCGAAGCCCAACTTTAGATCCTTTAACCTACCATTCTCGTACAACCTAAGTTCGCGTAGGTTATTGGTTGCAAACCCCATATCAACAAATACCCCTCCTCTTATATTACGCAGGTACAGAGGTAACGGGAACGCTATCTTGAGGTTATCGATGAACGGATATCGTAACTCGGTATTCCATACACCAATATGGTAACCACTAAATTCACCATAGTCGTAACCACGTAAATCGTCCGGCCCCCCAATCCACAACGGCGTATAGTGGTATAGCTGTCGGCTGAGCAATCCCGCAAATATAAACCTATTCGCCCAAGTATAACGTGCAGTCAACCTCGTATAGTGTCGATAGTCCAGCTCATAATATGTGGCGGATGCTACCTTTGGCTGTATAGGTACTACGTGTTCTAATGATAACGATGCACGTGTACCTATTGCCGGGCCGGTACTCCTCCATAGTGCATTATCGATTACGTATGAGGTACGTATATCCAGCAGATCGTAGTACTGGGTGTAAATTCTAGCAAGATACATCTCTTCCTTAACATCAACAAACCCTACCCATAAGTCAACCCTATGAAACCTATCTATTGGATATGAAAATGCATTACCTATCCCCAACATCCGCAAATATGTCCAACACCCATACTTGTAGTTGTAGTAATAACCGCCAACCTTCGAGAAATAGAATAGCCAATCCCATCTCTTGGGTAGATACCAGTAAATAAACAGTATGTTCGAGTTGGCGAGATCGCTAGGATTGTCCAGATCCACGTAAAACCTATGGTTACCCAATATATCCGAAAATGCGAGGTTCAACCTCGTGTATATCCCGCCATAACTTGAATATTCGATACTACCAAATATCCAGTCAGGTGCAAGCTCAAACCCCATCGCACGTGTCTTGAAGGGCGCAAACTCCGTAGGTACCGCATGCACGTACTCTACCTCCGGTGGTGTATATTGTGAACCTAATTGCTTAAGCGGTTCTTTCACTATAAATATGTCCCATCCACCGTTATTATACACACTCATTGCAAGATATTTGCCGTCTGGTGTTACTGTTGGCGAGTATATACCGCCCATAATTTCAAGTTTATGATATAGCTCTTCTTTGCCAATGTCCCAAACATATAAATCGTAGCTACCCTCCCAATCCGCTACAAACATTATCTTATCACCCACCACCATGGGGTATCGCATATACTTTGCCCTGTATGGCATGATACTATAGAGGTAGCCATCACGTACGTTAAGCACATAAAGTCCATAAACCCCATAATACCAAACTGTATCCTTCCTGTTCTGCCTGTCAGATACGAAGACTATGGTGCTGCTATCCATCCACCACGGATCTTTATCATCGTATACATCGTCTGTGAGCTTTCTTATCTCGTCAGTGGCAATATCCACAATATAAAGGTCAGCTTGTCCATCCTTTGTCCCTCTAAACACTATGTATTTACCATCTGGTGAATACTTTGGCTTATATACTGCATCGAGGTGCGGCTTTATCGTGTGTCTGATCTTGCCACGCTCAACATCATATATGTAAAGTACGTCTTCTTTACCTTTTTTGGCTACAAAGACCACTTCACGTCGCTGTGGATGCCAATCGATACCACCCCATGCCAGATGTAGCGATTCGAACATTTCACTTTGACCACCCGTGATCAACTTCTTCCGTATTTCTCCCGTAAACGTAGATGCCAAGTATATCGCATCATATCCATCACGATCCGATATATAGACCAGCTCCTTACCATCCGGCGATATAGCAGGCGCTATATTGAACACATAATCGGTATGTTTTGTCACCATGATCGCAGTCTCTGGTACCCTGCGCTTTTGTGCCCATAACGACCAGTACTTCCTACGTAAGAAGTCACGCCACATTAGGTTAAGCTCCTCCAACGACACGTGTAATACCTTCTCTATGCCACCCTTCAGGCCTTGCCTTAGGTTCATGGAATAGAATATTTCGCCAATCTTTTTCTCCCCATATGTTTGTGCAATAAAATACATTATAGATTGGCCCTCTTTGTACATAAGGTATGTACCTTCGATAAGATCCAGATCCTGTATGGATACCAACCTCTCGTTAAACAGCGCATCTCCGATTATCATTTGTGTTTCGACATCCCAGCCTAACGAAAAATACTCAGCCATACCTTCGATATACCATAATGGTATGTTGTAGATTGTGGTCTTGGGTATCAATGCAGATAACCCGGTACCGTACAGGATATCATATTGGAACGCATGTACAAGCTCGTGCACCAATACGTGTCTAAAATCTTCATATGAACCATTAAATGGTACCACTATACGGTTTTTGAACATCTCCGTGAACCCACCCACTGACTCCTCTATCAGGTACGGTATCACATTTGTACCTTCGAAATCTATGTATGACGTGTACAGTATAACCGGCACCTTTCTTGACAGCTCATGTGCAAGCGCCTCCGCAATACGTTTTTGTGCATCTTCCAACACATATGCAGCAAACTTGGCTAACTTTTCGCCTCCTTCGTAATAGTATATGTCAAAATGTTCGGTCTCCATAACATGCCAATCATACTCCCTATACTGTATTTTGTTCTGCCCAAACTGCCACTGTGCTAATAGTATAATTAACCAAATCATTTTATACTCCTGACCCAAAATCCAATCGCCATACCCAATGCAAATGTTATCACTAATATCAACACCAGCAACCGCACCCGTACCACATGTAGACTTTTACCCCTGAGTATAGCGAATAATGCCAAAATGTACGCTAACCCGTTAAGAAACCATACCACTGGCAAGCTTATAACACGTGCAAGATAGTGCCCTATACCGGGTATGAGATTTACCAATCCAACAAAAAACGTAAATAGCTGGCTGAATACCGATACTATCAGTACACCCAGCGCTATCAACCACTTATGCCAATGTAATCGCCACCCTAATATTACAATTATCGCAACTGCTAGGATACCGGCTATCAATATCTTATACCTGCGCCGCCAGAAGCCTGGCTGTATCGTGAATTGCTCAAGCTCCTCAATATATTCCTTACCAGCGCACGCTTCTGAGTCTGACATTTGGCTTACCCAGTAAATTTTGTAGTCTTTTGATTAACCTATCATCTGGTGACACCAATATCTTACGTGGCCGTAACGTGTATAGTGTTTCACCATTTTTAACAAAGTTGAGCCTCACCTCAGTCACACCCGAACTCCCCATAAGTAATTGATGTAACTTATTTAGGTCATCCTCCGTAGTTGTTACAATGTTGAGGTATAGATCGATCCAACTTGTCAACCGCTTCCTTGCTTCTTGTAGCGATACTATTTTATCAGCTATTATACGGGGTGCTTCTTCTCCTTCTTGGTGTGCAACTTTACCTTTTACAAGTAACTCATCACCTTTGGCTATCTCTCTTTCACCAAACAGGTCTGGGAACACGGTAACCTCAACTTTGCCCGTCATATCTTCAAGTTCAGCAAACGCCATCTTCTGTCCCTTCTTGTTTTTAATAACTTTAACCCGTGTAACAATCCCTGCTATGCTTACAGACTCGGCTTCCCCATAATGATGAAGCTCCGCTATCGTGGTTGTAGTGAATGCATCGATCACATCCTCGTATTTGTTTAACGGGTGTCCCGAAAGGTAAAACCCAAGTGCTTCACGTTCCATCGAAAGCACCGAGGCGCTTTCGCTCTCGTCTACCTTCTCATCTGTCATCGTTTCGGTAAATAGTGATAACTGTTGTGATGCCTTATTTTCCAGCATCTGCAACAACCTGTAGCGGTCGGGGTTAAGGTTGTCGAAGCTACCCGCTTTTATGAGGTTTTCCATCGCCTTTTTATTTATATTTTTGACGTCTCTACGTTGCATAAAGTCGTTGAAGCTACTGAATTTACCTCTTTTACGCTCTTTAACAATGCTATCAATAGCTTTTTTGCCAACATTTTTGATAGCCCCCAACCCAAACCTTATTTTACCATCAACTGGCTTAAACTCGTAGTCACTTTCATTTATGTCAGGCGGCAATATCTCAATCCCCATACGTCTACATTCGCTTAGGAGTATCCTAATTCTATCGGTATCGTTCATCTCACTAGTAAGTAAAGCTGCCATAAACTCTACGGGGTGGTTTGCCTTCAAATATGATGTCCAATACGCTATGAGTGCATAGCCGGCAGAGTGTGACTTATTGAACCCATATCCAGCAAATGGTTCCATATACTCAAATATTTTACGTGCAGTGCTCTCATCTACACCTTTCTTCTTTGCACCTTCAACAAATTTCTCCTCCATCTTGCGCATAACTTCTTTCTCTTTTTTACCCATAGCACGTCGCAAGAGGTCAGCCTCACTGAGTGAGAACCCCGCCACTTGATGTGCTATTTGTATCACCTGTTCCTGATACAGGATCACACCATAGGTTTCTTTGAGTATAGGTTCGAGCATCGGATGTAGGTAAGTTACAGGTTCTTCACCTCGTTTACGTTTTATGAAGGTTTCCTTTTGTTCCATAGGGCCAGGCCTGTATAATGCAAGTACGGCCATAATATCTTTGAAATTTGTGGGCTTCAACCGCTTCAATATGCTGCGCATACCTTCGCTTTCCAATTGAAATACGCCCACTGTCTCGCCACGCTGCAGTAACCTGAACGTCTTGCTATCATTGAGTGGTATTTTATCTATTTCAATACCTCTTTCCTTGAGATATTGTTTAGTCTTCTCGATCACTGTCAACGTACGTAACCCCAGTATATCTATTTTCAATAAACCTATCTTTTCGAGCGATTTCATAGAATACTGTGTCATTATATTGCCATCGGGTGCCTTGTACAGTGGGACGAACTCCGTCAACTCCTTGGGAGTTATAACAATACCGGCTGCATGGGTTGACACGTGACGTGCCACCCCTTCTAACCGTTTGGCGATCTCTATCATCCGCTTATATTCATCTTTGGAAGCTATCAACTTACGTAACTCCTTATCCTCCATGGCCTGTTCGAGTGACATACCCATCGGTATCTTCTTAGCGATCCTATCAACCTCACCATAGGGTATACGCAATATGCGGCCTACATCACGTACAACTGCACGTGATGCCATGGTACCAAACGTTATTATCTGTGCAACATTATTTTTACCGTATCTCTCCTCAACATGTGCAATGATCTTATCTCGCTGTTCATCACCAAAATCTATATCCACATCGGGTAACGACACCCTAGAGGGGTTAAGGAAGCGTTCAAATAACAGATTATACTTAAGCGGATCTATCTCCGTAACACCTAACACATACAGTGTGAGGCTACCAACAGCTGAACCGCGCCCCGGACCGACAGGTACACCCATGGTCTTAGCTGACTGCACAATATCGTTTATTATAAGGAAGTAACTGGCGAAATTGAGCTTATTTATAACACTGAGCTCATACTTGAGCCGCTCCTCAGCTTTTTTGTTACCAGTTGGGTAGCGACGTCGAAACCCTTCCCACGCAAGATGTTCAAGGTATGCGGATGGAGTGTCGAACCCCTCCGGTAGCTCGCAACTCGGCAGGTGTGCATTTACAGGATCAAGCTCTATGAGTAGGTTGCATTGTTCGGCAATCTTAAGTGTATTTTCGATAGCTTCAGGATGATCCGAGAACAAACCCACCATCTCATCCGGTGACTTAAAGTAGATCTCCTCACTCTCCATACGGAAACGGTCGGTCTCATCTATGTAAGTGTTCGTCTGTATGGCGAGTAGCGCATCGTGTGCCTCTTTATCTGTACGATCGATAAAGTGTACATCATTTGTTGCGACGATAGGAATGCCCAGGTCGCGACTTAGTTTGACCAACCCCGCATTCACGATATCGTTCTCCTTGAACCCAAGTCGCATCATCTCGAGGTAAAACCGGTTATGACCAAAGATTTCAAGGTATTCCTTTGCCACTTTATATGCAGTTTCGTAATCGTTACGTAATAGATAATACGGGATTTCGCCCTTAAGGCAGCCCGACATCCCTATTAATCCTTCACTGTAGTTTTTGAGTGTCTCCTTATCTATGCGTGGTTTATAATAGAAGCCCTCAAGATATGCGAGGCTGGTCAGCTTCATCAAGTTCTTGTAACCACGTTCGTTCATCGCCAACACTGTAAGATGGAAGTTCGATATTCCACCAACTGTTTTCTTATCTCGCATGGAGGTAGGTGCTATGTAGAACTCTTCACCTATTATCGGTTTCAGGCCCGCCTTCATCATAGCATCATAGAATTCAATTACACCGAACATATTACCGTGATCAGTGATGGCGATTGCACGATATTTATAGTCGATGGCTTTCTCGATTAACTTATCAATACGACATGCACCATCCAATAGACTATAATCAGTATGTACATGTAAGTGTATAAATTTATCCATTAACCTTTAAATGTTATCCGAAAACCTTCGCTCATCAATAGAGATACAGCTGCTTGACTGTTGGATTTTATTTTTATCTTTATACAGAAGGATATAAAAGCGGGAGTAGCTCAGTGGTAGAGCACAACCTTGCCAAGGTTGGGGTCGCGGGTTCAAATCCCGTCTCCCGCTTGGGCGAGTGGTGGAAGTGGTATACACGACGGACTTAAAATCCGTCGCCCCATTTGGGGCTTGTGGGTTCGAGTCCCACCTCGCCCAGCCTCCCTAAGGTTCAGTTGCACAAGATGGGTGAGAGGGGTTTTATTGATAGGGTTCGTATTTGGGTAGAAGGTGGCCGTGGTGGCGACGGTTGTATAAGCTTTAGACGTGAAAAGTACGTACCGCGTGGCGGACCTGACGGTGGCAACGGTGGTGATGGTGGTGATGTGATCCTAGAAGTAGACCCCAACCTTAACACACTCATTGATTATGTGTTTAAACGTCACTTTAAAGCTGGCCGTGGTGCACACGGCAAAGGTAAGAACCAAACAGGTCGTAAGGGTGAGGATATCATACTGAAGGTGCCACCCGGTACGTTGGTTTACGAAGATGGTAGGTTACTGGGTGAATTGCTAACGCCTGGCGACCGGTTGGTGGTTGCACGTGGTGGTAAAGGTGGGCGTGGTAATGCAGCGTTCAAATCATCCACCAATCAAGCCCCCAGAGTGGCGGAAAGGGGGCAACCAGGTGAAAAGAAAACGCTCATACTTGAACTAAAGTTACTTGCAGATATTGGGCTTGTGGGATACCCAAATGCTGGTAAATCTACTTTGTTGCGCAGGTTAACGGATGCACGTCCGAAAGTGGCTGCGTATCCGTTTACTACATTAACACCTATACTTGGTACACTTATAGGGGCCAACCGTCACATAATTATCGCCGATATACCTGGTATCATTGATGGTGCACATATGGGTAAAGGCTTAGGAATAGAGTTCCTACGTCATATCGAACGTACAAGGCTACTACTTTATGTGCTCGATATCACTCAGAACCCTATGGACCAGTTTACAGCCTTACAGAATGAGTTACGTGAGTACAATCCGTTGCTACTCCAAAAACCATATATTATTGCAATCAACAAAATCGACCTTGTACCAGACTATGACACACTTAAGGAGCAGTTTCCTCAGGCTCACTTCATATCAGCGCTCAAACGGACAGGTATCGATGAGTTACGTGCTACAATAATGCAACTGTTTAATGCCTGACCCCATTTATACAATAGGCTATGGTAACCATAAGGTTGGCAAATTCCTATATATCTTGAAGTTACATCATATACAGGCGATAGTTGATGTGCGCTCATTCCCCACATCTAAAAACCCCGATTTCAAGAAAGAGAATATCGCACGTCATCTCCTCTGTGCGGATATACAATACTATCATATACCTGAACTTGGTGGTTATCGGAAAGGTGGTTACGAGAAGTACATGGAGACAGAAGCGTTTAAGTTGGGTATATCGAAACTACTCGATATAGCACGTGATCACCGTGTAGCTATAATGTGTCTTGAACCTCATCCTAAGTATTGTCACCGTAGGTTTATCAGCCGCTACCTTGAACAACTTGGCCATCGTGTGTTACATATAACGTGAGAAAGGTTGACCATCTCCCATGGGCTGTATTTTTAATAATGAAATGCCAACTATTAACCAACTAATAAGGTACGGTAGGAAGCCAAAGAAACGTAAGTCTAAGGCACCGGCGTTGGAAGGGTCACCCCAAAAGCGTGGTGTATGTTTGCGTGTTTATGTAGTGAACCCCAAGAAACCAAACTCTGCTATGCGTAAGGTGGCACGTGTACGTCTGTCTAATGGTAGGGAGGTCATCGCTTATATACCGGGCGAAGGTCACAATTTACAGGAGTACTCCAACGTACTTGTGCGTGGTGGCCGTGTCAAGGATTTGCCAGGTGTGAGGTACCACATAGTTCGTGGTGTATATGATGCAGCTGGTGTCGAAGGTAGAAAGAAGAGCCGCTCAAAGTATGGCACCAAGAGACCTAAAGAGGAGAAATGAGGCGCAAACGTGCGGAACCACGTGAGATACCACCCGACCCCAAATACGGTAGTGTATTGGTACAGAAGTTGATCAATTGCGTCATGTGGGACGGCAAGAAACGATTAGCTGAAAAGATCGTCTATAAAGCGTTTGAACTCATTGAGAAGCGTACTAACCAAAACGCACTCACTGTGTTTGAAACCGCACTCGAAAATGTGAAACCCATCATGGAGGTAAGGCCACGTCGTGTAGGAGGTGCCACCTATCAGGTGCCGGTGCCTGTGCCACCGCGGCGCCGTGTATCACTTGCAATAAGGTGGATCATTCAAGCTGCACGTGCAAGGAAAGGTGCTCCCATGTATCAGAAGCTGGCCGAAGAGCTAATATTGGCCAGCCGCAAGGAGGGTGCCGCCTACAAGAAGAAGGAAGATACCCACAGGATGGCAGAAGCCAACAAGGCTTTTGCCCATTTTAGATGATCGATCTTCGCAACATCCGCAATATTAGCATTATTGCGCACATAGACGCAGGTAAGACGACAACTACTGAACGTATCTTATACTATACCGGCAAGATACAGAGGATGGGTGATGTCGACGAAGGTACCGCTACTATGGACTATTGGGAACAGGAGCGTGAACGTGGTATCACAATAATTGCAGCCACCACCACATGTTATTGGCGTGATACACGTATAAATATTGTTGATACACCAGGTCATGTGGATTTCACTGCAGAGGTGGAGAAGTCATTAATGGTGATCGATGGTGCCGTGGTTATCTTCAGTGCAGTTGAGGGGGTTGAGTCACAATCCGAAACTGTTTGGTATCAAGCTGATCGCCACAATTTGCCACGTTTGGTCTATATCAACAAACTCGATCGCATAGGCGCAGATTACGAATCCGTTATAAAGATGATGGAGGAGCGTCTCAATATCGTAACATTACCGTTACAGTTACCAATAGGTAAAGAAGCTGAATTTCATGGTGTGGTCGACCTCGTATCCGAACGTGCACTTATTTGGCAGCTGGGTACTGATGGTTCACAGTATGATGTAACAGATATACCGGAACCCTTTATTTCCGAAAGCAAGGTGGCACGCGAAGAGTTAATCGAGAAGCTAGCCGATCTAGACGATGAGTTTGCTGAACTATACCTCGAAAAGGGTGAAATATCACCAACCTCCATCAAACATGCTATCCGACGTGTAACCCTATCTACAAAGGCGTTCCCGGTATATCTTGGTGCATCGTTACGTAACGTAGGGGTGCAACCATTACTCGACGGTATAGTCGACTATCTACCATCGCCGGTCGAACGTCCTCCGATAAAAGGTGTCTCAATCAAAACTCACAAGGAGGTAGAACGTGCACCCAACCCTGAAAGCGCATTTCTGGGCAAAGTATTCAAGATACAGGCTACCCCACACGGTGATCTCGGTTACCTGAGAATTTATGCAGGTAAGTTAAAAAAGGGCGATGTGGTGCTAAACACTACACGTAACGTAAAAGAAAGGATTTCACAGATATTTCTATTGCATGCGAATGAACGTACACCTGTCAAAGTAGCCCATACAGGTGAAATAGTAGGGATAATGGGTATCAAAGCAACCCGTACGGGGGATACACTTGCGGCACCATCCAGCCCCATCGTGCTGGGTAGTATGAAGTTCCCCGATCCCGTCATCTACGTCAGTATAGAGCCTAAGACACTTGCTGAAGAGAGTAAACTCGAGTCCGTACTCGAAAGGTTGGTACATGAAGACCCAACCCTTAGGGTGCGGCTGGATGAGGAGACTGGCCAACGTTTACTCGAAGGTATGGGTGAGCTACACCTTGAGGTGATCATCGAACGCTTGCGACGTGAGTTTAAGCTCGACGTACGTACTGGTAAACCACAGGTAGCGTATCGTGAGACTATCACTGAAACTGGTACAGGGGAAGCTAAGGTTGATCGTGACGTCGGCGGTAAACACCACTACGCATATGTGAAGCTGCAGGTGGAACCACTACCACGTGGCGAATACTTTGCATTTGTGAACCAAGTACCTGATATACCTGCAACCTTTTTAAACGCAATCGAACGTGGTATACGTGAAAATATGGGGGTGGGCCCGCTCGCCGGTTATCCGGTTATCGATGTAAAAGCTACGTTGGTAGGGGTTGATATACATCCAACAGATTCAAGTGAACTTGCCTTCCTTGAGGCGAGTGCACTCGCATTTAGGAAAGCACTCGGTACCGCCAAACCGATCCTGCTCGAACCCATCATGAAGCTCGAAATAATTATACCCATGGAATATCTCGGTGTGATATTGGATGACCTCAATGCACGTGGTGGCAAAATAAAAGTGATGGAAAATCGTGGCCCCCACTATGTGGTTATAGCCACATGTCCGTTACGTAAGCTGTTTGGCTACGCAACAACTATAAGGTCGCTAACCCAGGGTAGGGGAATCTATATGATGGAGTTTGAAACGTACGAACCACTAACCGAAAGCATACCGGGGTTAACAACTACATAGTTGACAATTACGTCTATCCCACAATTTTCTAAGATGGTTCCTTACATCCGAAATAAGAGATTGCGAATCCTGGTAATTAATTGGCAAGATAGAAATAACCCACTTTATGGAGGAGCAGAAGTGCATCTTCATGAAATATTCAGTAGAATCGTACAATACGGACATGAGGTTACCTTATTGTGTAGTTCGTTCCCCAGTGCGAAAAGAGTAGAAGTGATCGATGGCATAAAAGTATTACGTGTAGGTAAACGCTATAATTTCAATTTCTGTGTACCTATGGTCATAAAGCGCCTTCTGAGAAAGAAGCGATACGACGTTGTTGTAGATGATATAAATAAGATCCCTTTTTTCACCCCCTTATACATAAAACATATCCCCATATTAGCGATCTTACATCATCTTTTTGGATGCAGCATCTATAGGGAATTAAACCCTATTCTCGCCACATATGTGAGGTTAGGCGAGAAGCTAATCCCTCTGGTTTATAGGAATGTGGTCTTCTCAGTCGTATCTGAAAGCACCAAAAACGAGCTTGTAAAATTAGGGATACCAGAAAAAAACGTTTTCATCATTTATAACGGTATCCCCAAAGAACTAAAACCCGATCCTCTCAAAAAGTCGGCAACACCTCTTATTCTGCTATACGGTAGGGTCAAAAGGTATAAATGTCCCGAATTTTGTCTGTATGCGATGAAGAAGGTGATCGCTCACATACCGGATGTAAAGCTTGTTGTTATGGGGACGGGTGACTATTTGCCAGCCCTTATGAGGTTATCCCAAAAGTTGCAGTTACATGAACACGTGGAATTCTTAGGATACGTACCTGAAGATGAAAAGCTAAAAGTTCTACAGAGCAGTTGGGTGATGGTAAACACTTCTTCACGAGAAGGTTGGGGCATCTCTGTAATAGAGGGGAACGCATGTGGTGTTCCTATCATAGCGAGTGATTCACCCGGCCTTCGTGACGCAGTAGTTCACGGGAAAACGGGCTTCCTTGTGAAACATGGCGATATTGAAGAATTAGCTCAAAAGATCATATTAATTCTGAAAGACAAGCAGCTGCGGGAGAAATTATCCCAAAATGCATTGGAGTGGGCTTCCCAATTTGATTGGGAGAGGGCTGCACGTGAAACACTAGACCTTATAGAGTACACGATATCCAAGTCCCGTAGTAATTAATAGTGCAACCCGTTACTTTATGAGTTTGGTAGTGTGTCACGTTTATGGAGTAATATCACATTCGTCCATTTATTATGGTATTTCAACATCCTATGGGGAGGGTCAGCTTCGTACCAGAAGTAGTGACTGGTACGGTTCACACGTAAGCAAATTTTGATACCTTCCTTAACTCCGTACGATAGGGTTACAGGTTCGGTATCACATACCTCGATACTTACGGGTACAAACCGTGCCGCAAATGTGCTCATCAGATAAAAGCGTGCTTTATAGCCGGTGTAATAAGGTATGGTACGTAATAGGTGGTAGATCTCCTCGTTATCATAGATGGGGCGCCTTATGTGGATGATACGTTCACGCGATCCAGTGGATGGTACCATTCGCACGACGACTTTTGATGTACCATATTTGGCCTCGACAAGTAGCGGGTTCTTGCCACCTGTCAAATATTTATGACATAGGAGTGGATTAAGCAAACTATCGAGTACCAAATATGTACTATCACGTAAGGTGACTGTATCTTCTCTGATGTTTACCAAACTGGTAATTTTATAACCACCATCTATGCTCTCTATGGTAGTTGACATACTGCCGATCACTGTATCATGGCGTATTATCTCGTAATTGGAGTGCTCAACTTTCGTCCATGGTATACGCTCTATGTTTACTCCTTCATAATGAGGAGGCTCGCACGCAATAAAAATCGACATTATTACTATAGGCCACAAATTCTTCATCGATTTAAAATAATCAATTCATACGATCATCAACTCGATATATTGACACAAAACCAAAAATGATAGCTTTAAAAGTGTGTGGAACGTATCATATTTTGAAATAGGGTGATACAGGGTGTAAGGAGGTACTATGGGATGGCTCGTTTTGATATTCTTTGTCATCACAAGTAGTCCTGTGGGAGGTTGGATCCCATTAGCTGACAAGCCAGCCTCTTCGATGGAGGTTATGCTTGTCAAGTCAGACATGGATGAAGTTGTGTTAGAGGTTGAAGTTCCGGCGCTCAAGTACGAGTATGTGGATACCAAAGCTGGTAAGTTTACCCGTTTGTATGGAGGTACAGGTGTAACAGGTAAGATAGGTAGACCCGAACTACCGCTTATCCGTAAGCTTGTGAGTATACCCGAAGCTGCTGATGTGAAGGTTGAGCTACTAAATATGGAAGTAGCTGAATATTCGCTTGAAGAGCTGGGGCTCAAATACCCAATATATCCGGTACAACCTCCAGTACCTAAGCTACCAGGTGCCAAAGAGAATATGCCATTTGAGTATGATGTTATAGCGTATACAACCGATAAGTATTTCCCCGATAAGGTATGTGAGTTAGGTGAAATCGGTGCAATAAGAGGTGTACGCTATGTGAGACTGGATATCACGCCTGTGCAATACAATCCCGCTAAGAGCACACTTAAGATTGTGAAGAAAGTAACCATCAAGCTGATATTCACAGGTGCTGACCTGAACCATACCAGGATACGGAGGGAGCGTTACGCATCACCGTATTTCGATGCTATCCTAAAGAAGGTGATCGTAAACTATGAACCCATCAAGGGTGTACCACCATTGCCGGTAGGTTACCTGATCATCGTATACGACGATTTCTACGATAACATACAGCCGTTGGTTGAGTGGAAAAAGAAAAAGGGGTTCCATGTGATAGTAACAAAAACCTCAGACATACCCGGTGGTGCTACCGTACAAAATATTACCAACTATATACGGGATGCGTATGAGGATTGGGACATACCTCCTACATTTTGTTTGTTAGTGGGTGATGTTGGTCAGATACCTGCACATACAGGTGATGAGACCGGATACGTAACCGATTTGTACTACTTTACGGTAGATGGTGAGGACTTTATACCCGATATATTCTATGGTAGGTTCTCGGGGTCTACTGACACGCATATCGATGCTATGGTGGATAAGCTTGTTGAGTACGAACGTAACCTATGGACACAAGGTACGGAATGGCTTAGTAGGATGTACTTCATGACATCAGATGATGGGGGGCATCATCACGAAGTTGAATACATCTGTAACGTCTGTATGGCTATAGCACGTGAGCATGGGGTGATATGTGACTCACTGTATTGGTATTACCAGTCGGGTACTCCGATAGCTACCGCAATTAATGAGGGTAAGACATTAGCACTGTATACTGGACATGGTAGCACAACAGGTTGGGCTGGCCCACCATTCTCGCAGTCCGACGTCAATGCGTTGGAAAATCTCGACAAATATCCATTCGTCGTCGGGCATGCATGTGTTACAGGTAATTTCAGTTATCCAGAATGTTTTGCCGAAACCTGGACACGTGCACAAGATAAAGGTGCAGTAGCGTATTTTGGGTCCGCACCCAGCACTTATTGGGTATGGGATGATACCTTACAGATAGGGTGGTTCCGTCCATTATTTATCGAACCGACAACTACATTCATAGGTGGGGCGACACAGCTTGGCCTTTACAATGTGTATGAATGGGGTGGCAATGGTTGGACCACCGTCCAATACTACTACGAAGCATATCACGTATTTGGTGATCCATCCATGGATCTCTACACCTCAGAACCTACCGAATTTGCTGTAAGCTACCCCAACATTCTACCTTTAGGGGCATCAAGCTTCACAATAAATGTAGATACGGATTCGGCGCTCGTCGCTCTATACATGGACGGTATCCTCTATGGGGTAGCGTATTCGAGTGACGGTCATGCAGTGGTGGAGCTCAACCCACCACCCACACAACAGGGTTATATGTATATCACCATTACTAAGCATAACTATGTAACTTATGAAGATTCGGTACTTGTTGTGCTACCCGGCAATATAGAGGTAGAACCTGACACGATACCGGTGGCACAAACGACAGAAGTTACGGTCACAGTAACCGATACAGCAGGTGCACCATTACAAGATGTATGGGTAAGGATAAATGGTTGGGGTGTAAGTGTAGAAGGGTATACGGATTCGGACGGTCAGGTTATGTTCTCGATCTTTCCACCATACGGTGAACCGTTAGTATTAAAGGGTAGAAGGCCAGGTGAGACGTTCGATGTGTTCACCGATACGATATGGGTTATAGGTGCAACCAGCTTCACCGCAGACTGTGAGGTTGAGGTA
>CBFDTI010000011.1:0-22809 GCA_965612795.1 uncultured bacterium
ACGAGTTCGGGTGGTTCAACATAATCCGTATGTACATCGATCGTACCTATACCTACAACAAAATTGTACCCTTTAAGTTGGTTAATCACATCGTACCCCACACGTACATCACGATGCCTACCCGGCTGTTTAGTATCGCGGTTGGCATACTCGAAATGCAACTCATGTACGATACCTTGTAGTTTCTCAATATGTGGGAACAATACCGAGTAATTTGAAAAACATATGTGTATGCTCCAAAACACATCGGTATGCTTCAACCCATCTATCGTACATATAACAGTATCGATGAAATTAACCACCTCATCCCGCTTTGTAGTAGCTGCTGGTTCATCCAGCTGTATATATTTGGCACCTGCATCTATTAACGATTTAAGGTTTGGCTTCACAATACGTTCAGCTACATCCTTCAGAAACCTCACACGTGCGACACGTCTGGCTTCATGTGCTGTACGTGTACCGATCGTAACATTTTTCATGTAGTATTCATCAAACGACCAATCCACCACCGTATATGCACCGGTGACTGGCACTTTAATGGGTTTAGATGTAAATCCCTTCACGGTATTGAACTCATCCAGATGATAGTATCTCTTAAGGGTTGGCCGGTCCACACATACTGCACGCCTGTAGTATTTATTATCAAACGACCGCACGTGCCCGTAGAATCTGAAGCCGTCCACGTTACGTATCACATGTTCGTACATCTCGATACGATGTTGCTCACCATCAAACACAAGGTCAAGCCCTGCCTTTTCCAACAACTTAGTAGCAAACAAGCTGGATAGATGTACCACCCGTTGTTTATCTTGATCACTAATCCCTCTGCGTTTATGCAGTATCGACAACAGTTCATCGCCTTCAGACTTGAGCCCCAATTGTGTTGCCCAATATTTTGCCTCCTTAATATCGGTGTCGGTCAATGGCCTTCCCGTAAGTAGTTTCACACGCCAGTTAGGTTTAGCTAAGCTACCTATCTCATGCGTCACTAAGGGTTTCATAACGTTTTTGGTAATGATTTCAACACCTGCACCTTTTTATCCGCACACGTACGTGGTAAGAAGTGCCAATCACTGCTACCTGTGATAACTATAAATTGGGGGTTAAGCTCCTCCGCCAGCATCTGTACAAACTGTATCACTGTATTGGGTGACTCTATCAGCGAGTTTTCGGTATCGAACACACCAGCAGCTATACCTTTGTCATGTGGCCAGTGCAACCTTTTCAACAATTCATACTCCGCATGTACGAAGTCCAGCCCAATTGCATCAACCTCAAGTGATACCAAAAAGTTGAGCTTCTCCTCATCGGGTGATGCAAAATATGTCATAAGTAATAACAACTTAGAACCCAGCTCACGTTTGACCATCGCATAAAACTTACGTAATACCTGCATGTCATCAACTGATACCCCATCATAAACGAGTGATGGGTCACCAAAATATACAGCATCAACCTTCGGTATGATATAATGTGTGGTTTCCAACATAATGTCTGCGATCACCTTTAATGTAGCACCCTTTGCGAACCTACGTACCAACGTAGGTGCTGGCAGGTACGCAAACCATAGCCCACCATGGGGTTTATGAAAATACTTGTCAAACCATACCTCTATTTGGGGTTCGTTCAACCTTACATTGTCACCAAACTCTATCACCCTAAAGAATGTATTTGTCTCATAGTAACGTACGAGCCCATCCACTCTAACAGCATCCCATATCTCTACAAATGGTCGTAGTAGGTCTTGCCAGTTAAGTAACCCATCGTATTGTAAGTCCAACCCCTCCTGTAATTTAAACAGTGCTTGCCTGTCAGCTTCGTACGCCTCAACCAGTTGGGTTTCGTCCACACGCCCTCTATCGTAATCGCGGGTCACTTTGATCAGCTTTTCACCTCGTGGATATAGGCCATTTAAGCTCTTATATATATGCATCACTGAAGTAGTTCTGTCAACATATCTGGGTTTACAGCAATGAAATAAAATCCGTGCACGTATGGGGTGAGCTCCTCCATAATCCGATGTATTAGCTCTATGGAGAACTTAGGTAGCTCTTTATCGTTTAGTGACTCAACCTTCGTGATAATCCATTCCGGTATCTTCACCCCCGGTATCTCGTTCGCCATATGATATACCATCGTCTTGTTCCTGAAGGCCATCATACCTGCAACTATCTTCACATCTGGTAGCTTGTCGAGGATCGCCTTGATTATATTCGGTTCGTATATGGGTTGGGTTACAAAGAAATCTGCCCCACACTCCATACGACGATGTACTTTGGTGACAATTTTGTCGAGCTTATCCACAAAGTTTATCGTCGCTCCTATATATGCGTCGACAGCTGGTGTAAGTTTGTTGCCAGCGAGATCTCTACCCTCACGTATAAGGTTAGCAAGCCTGATCGCTTCCTCAGTGGTTAAGTCATACACCGCGGTGGCCTGTGGGTAATCACCGAGTTCGGGTGGATCACCTGCTACTATCAACACATTACATAACCCCACACCGAACATACCAACAAGATCCGATTGCACACGGGTTAAACTCCTATCCCGTAGCGCGAAGTGTACCACTACCTCAACATCGGTGTGCTCCTTGATGTACAAGCCTGCGATATATGGGGCTATACGTACTTTACCCATGGGCGAATCGACAATCGATACCGCTGTAGCGCCCGCTTCTTTGAACATATTTACCTTATGTATGAGTGGCTGTAAAGCACCCGATTTTGGTGGCAGTAGTTCAACCAACCGCGCACACCGGCGTTCGATATCATGCTTGAGTTGTGACCTCGCTTTTACCTCTTCACGGATGATATCTTCCTCTATGGGTTGCCATTCCACAACGATTGAGGTTTTTTTACCTTCACGTATGAGGTTGACCAATTCTCTTATACCAGCCGGTCGTGTACCACAACAACCACCTATCACCGATGCACCAAGCTCTACAGCTGTTAACCCAAACTGTGCGAAATGTTCAACCGCATCGGGGTAGACTATTTTACCCTCTGTGACCATAGGTTCACCTGAGTTTGGCTCCAATATAACCGGCAAATCCGTGTGCCTCAACATACGTCTACCGATTTCCAACACCTGTAGCGGGCTGACACTATGGTTTACTCCCACCGCATATGCACCTAATTTATGGGCGAACGATACCACATCCTCGGGTGTCATCCCCGTAAGTGTACGCATGTTGCGGTCAAACGTAAACAGTATAGCTACTGGTATGTCGGGGTCTATCTCACGTACACATTCAACTATAGCGGTGGTTTCCAACGGATCAACCTGTGTTTCAACAAAGACGATATCGACACCTGCGGTTATGAGTGCTTCCACCTGTGGCCTATAATCTTCGATAAGCTCAGCCTTATCCACAGCTGTGTACGGATACGTGAGCCGCCGCCCGAGTGGCCCTATCGAGCCACCCACAAGCTTACCACCAGCTTTACGGGCGAGTTCTACCGCTTTTGTGTTGATTTCAGCTGTTAGATACTCTATACCTCTCTTGCTGAGCTTGACGGGGTTGGCATCGAATGTATTCGTGAGTATGAATTGACTACCTGCTTCAACATATTCACGATGTACCTGTAAGACGAGGTCGGGGTTGATAAGCACAGCTTCACAGGCTAACCTATCTTTTGGTAAGCCCAACGAATATAGATATTCACCGATAGCACCGTCCCCGATGATGGGTGTGTCAAGTTCAAGAAATTCCTTCATCTAACCAACTGCATACTGAGTGGGTAGCGAAAATATTCACCTGCATAAGCTTTAACTGCGGCTGTGGTTATCATCGCGATATGTAAGACCACCAACCCTATAAATATGGGTATACCAATGTATACAAAATACAGTAACCCAGCGATCAACATGTAGATTGTCATGCTGAGCTGAAAATTTAACGCTTCCTTACCATGGAAATCGACAGCCGGTAGCTCGTCACGCTTGAGTAACCATACCACAAGCGGCCCTATAATATGGCCAAAAGGTATGATGTAACCAGCGAATGCTGCAAGGTGGCATATCATCGCCCATGTACGTTCCTCTCTGGACGAAGGTGCAATCCACTGTCTATACATCTATAACTCGATTATTTTACCGACACCACCTTCTACGTATTTATCGGGGTATAGCGACTTTATGCGCGATTTAAACTGTGTACAATGTGTGGGACATATAAGTTCAAGCTCTTTGATGAGCTCAAACTCATTAAACCCGTGCAACCCACCGATAATTGCAGAAGGTTTACCAAACTCACTGGCTACACTTAGGATATTATTGACCCCTGAATGTGAGCATCCAACAACTATTGCTACCCCCTTATCTAGTTTAATCACAAGCGATTGTTCAACCCCTTTAACTGTACCGGTTGAGAATATGTTCTCATGTAACTGTAACGGTTTATCCACCTTTATTACATCTTTCACACCGATAGGTGGTGTCCATGACGTTGGTACATAAAGTTTAACCTCATCGTTAACTTTTAAGAACTCCGCCAGCCCACCCGTATGATCCCAATGTCCATGTGAAATGAACACCTCCCTTATTGTCTTTGGATCTATTCCGAGCTGTTGCATGTTATCAAGTAATATCATACCGTTTGCTCCGGTGTCAAATAGTATCCGCTTACCGTATGCTTCTATCACACACGCAAACCCCCAATCTGCTTTCAATCCCGCTTTGTAAGCCTCATTGTCATAAACTATTGTTAGTTTCATTTGTAACCTCCGGGCTAATTTAAATTACACTATAATGCAAAAACTGCAACTCTATTTTGGCTCAAATTCTATACGTATTTGCGATAGCCGTATGTTCTTATCTCATGAGCACAAGCTTACCTGTACGTATGAATTTATCGACTTTTAGCTTATAGAAATAAATGCCCCGGGGTACATTTCTACTCATATCATCTGTACCATCCCAACGTACACTATAGCTACCTGATATCTGATCACCGTCTACCAGTGTCTTTATTAACTGGCCCATCACGTTGTAGACCTTCAAACTTACATGCCCGGGTTTGGGTATTTCGTACCGTAATTCAACTTCGTTCGTAAACGGATTGGGGTATCCGCACGCTAAATAGTACTTAGTTGGACGTTGACCGCGTTCCTCGACATCCGTCCATATAGGCGAGATAATAACCGCATACTCAATCTCTGTATGTATCTGTTGTGGCTCCAACTTCTCTAGTATATCTCTTGGTGCCTGATACCGCCGTAACTCACGTGGTACGTTCATAGCGTAAAAGTTATCAAGCTTGAACTCGACCGGTGGATAGTCAGGTATCCACCACATACCGCCGGGGCTGGGCGATTCCGGTGCTACATGATAGAAATCGTGTGATACATACGCTGCATCGTTATGCAGGTTGGGGTGATGCTGTGGCGGATGTGGGCCCGGCAGCACACGTCCAGGTAGCCCCATCTCTGCTGCATTGTAGAACGGATCGCTAAATGCAATAAGTAAGCTTTCTGAGTTCACCCCGGCACAGGTGACGTAATGTCCACCTATACGGAGCCATTCATTATGTTCTGCGTCCCAAACCCAGAAACCGAGTAGCAGGATGACGTCCTCGCTTCGCTCGATCTCCTCTTCTATGTAGTAGAAATCAGGCCTCTCCACCGTAATTTCGTACAAGCTGTCGATACCAGCTTCCTCAAGCCACCAATCTATAGCTTGTTGCATATCATACACGTAGGTACCACAATGTGGTTCACCTGTACGTATGCCATCGCAATCCATATACCAAGCTAAGCGTTCGATTAACTCACCCCACCACCGTATAGGTGATGGCTGTGGCTGTTGCCCCGGTATGAATGGTGGGTTTTGTGGTGGCCCGGTATCGGGTGGCCATGGTGTGACACAATTATTGACGTTGATCTCGTTGTGATCATCCCAAGACGGTCCCCTTAATGGACATACCGCACCTGTGTAATCCACTACCAATGACGAGAAGTCGCATCCATCGCCTGGGAAGCCACCACCAGGTCCCCATCTTGTCTCAAGTAATGCATCATACCACCAGAAACAGTTAGCTACTGCTACTGGGCCACAAAACGACCAGCCACCAGAGTCTGGGTTCAGCCAGTTATCCTGTTTCTGATCGAAATCTGGCATACCGCTTGGTGCATAGTTAGGGTATGGTTTCTTGAAGTACCAACCAACTACGGGTGGGATATCGTAATGTCCAACCGCTCTTATCATCAGGTCACCAAAATCGACCTCCTCCCAGGAAAGCCCATCCACTGAGTAGAAGCTTCTGCCAAAGTTATCGTACATTGAGTCCGCTAACGCGTTCTGTGACCCTACGTCACCACCTGCACACCAGAAGCCGAGCCAAAAATCATCCGCATCATGATATGTAGGTATATCAACCTGATCCCAATTTGGGTAATTACCACCGGTGAACACAGCAGAGTATATGCGATTCCCTGGTAGCCCGTTCATGTCGTCCCACACCACTAACGTACAAGGGCCTGGTGTGTCATACGACATGGTAAGGCCGGCTGTCAACACAAATGTAGAGCCCGATCCCGGTGTGGGTGTAAACCTGACCGCCCAATAGAGAGGGCCCATCGGTGCATACCAGTAAGCGATACCATCATCGTAGTATATGGTATCACTGTCACTGCTAAGTGTGTGTATGGTAGGTGTAAGTATCACATGATCAGATGTAACTTCTATGATATGTCTAGGTGTGGCAGCAAAAAGAGAGGCACTTAAAATAATAATAAAAATAAAAAGGGGTCTTTTCATTATCCCTCCTTCCTACTAGTAGGATAAGGTTGAATTTTTAATGGTCAACCTTTCCACACAACCGAAGTGGTAAATTTTTACCAAAATGTAGATACAACAGGTATCTCAGAAGCTACAGAAGTTAGCTATATCACTCCCATTCCATGGTGGCAGGTGGTTTATTGGATATATCGTACACCACGCGGTTGACTTCGTCGATTTCGTTCGTTATCCTGGTAGAGATGCGTTCCAACACCTCATATGGTAGCTTGGCGAAATTTGCCGTCATCGCATCCTGTGATTCAACAATACGCACAACTATGGGATATTTGTATGTCCTTGCATCACCTTGTATACCGACGGTCTTTATTGGTAACAATACCGCAAACGCCATCCATACCTTATCGTACAGGTGAGCAGCCTTGAGCTCCTGTTCGATGATGTAACTTGCCTTACGTACGATTTCTACCTTCTCGGGGGTGACCTCACCCACTATCCTGACCGCTAAACCTGGTCCCGGGAATACATGTCGATGTACGATACTATCTGGTAGCCCTAACTCTTTTGCGATCCTCCTAACTTCATCCTTGTACAAATCACGTAGTGGTTCGTAAACCTCCAGTTTCATGGTTGGTGGTAACCCACCCACATTATGGTGGGATTTGATCCTTGCCGAGTATCGTGTGATCCCACTCTCAATACGATCCGAATATATTGTACCCTGTACCAGTACGGTGGCAGATTCCTTAGCTGCTACTTCTTCGAATATATCGATAAATAGCTTACCTATGATTTGACGTTTGGCTTCTGGGTCGGTGACACCTTTCAAAGCATTGAAGAATCTATCTTTTGCATCGATTATGTGTAAGTTGAGGTCAAATTTTGCAAACGTCTGTTGTATGAACTCAGTCTCTTTGTAGCGCATCAACCCCGTATCTACGTACACAGCGATTAGGTTCTTACCTATCACGTTATGTACCAGTACGGCAGCGGTTGACGAATCCACACCACCAGATAGCCCGATAATCGCCCGCTTATTGGTAAGTTTGTCACGTATCTCGTTTTGTATGGTTTCGATAATGTTGGCAGTTGACCACTCTTTTCGTGCATCGCATATATTGAATACGAAGTTGGCAAGAACTTTGCCACCATTGGGGGTATGTGTGACCTCAGGATGAAACTGCACCCCATAGAGTTTGTGTGCATCATTTTCGAATGCTGCCACCGGTGAATTATCTGTAACAGCCACCACTTTAAAGTCGGGTGGTAGCTCTTTTACAACATCTCTGTGGTTCATCCATACCTTTTCTATGGGGGATAGGTCTTTAAATAACTTGCTTGTGGTTAAAACCCTAAGCTCTGTCACCCCGTACTCACCGGATTCACCGTAGGTGACATTGCCACCATTCATATACGCTATGAGTTGATGTCCGTAACAGATACCAAGGATTGGTACACCAAGTTTAAAAATACGGTGGTCACATTTGGGTGCCGCCTTGTCGTACACCGAAGCTGCGCCACCCGAAAGTATTATACCTTTGAGGTTGCCAACCTTTTGTAACTCATCAGCAGATGTATCACCGGGTAACACCTCGGAGTAAACTCCAAACTCCCTCACCCTTCTTGAAATAAGGTGGCTATACTGGCCACCGAAATCTAATACAACGATTTTATCCATCTATAAATGTTACGTGAATTTCGGTATTATCAACTATAGTGGGTGGTTACTCCCTCACCATCCTTGTACCACACTTGGGACATGTAACAGTATTACACGGTACACCAGGGGTATGTGGTACCTTTGTCCCACATGCGGGGCATACACAGTAGCCGCCGGGGCCACGGCCACCACGTGGGCCACGCCCTCCTCTTGGACCAGGTCCTCTCGGACCGGGACCACCGGGTGTGTCTTTACCCAACATAGTATCTCCTGTCGTTAAAATTTATCGCTATAAAGGGTATGTCAATCAAATCGAACCTCATCGTAACACTATTATTTTACGTACGAGATTTGTACCTTCAAGTCGTACAAAGTATACACCAGGGTGCAGAACTTCTGGTACCCTCCACACATATATACCTGTGTGTTGTACAGCCACGCTGTGCAATTTTCTGCCAGTAAGATCGTAAATCGCTAACTCACGTACAGATGGTGTGTAATAATGTATCTGGAATACATCCATACCGATGGTGGGATACACCTGCAACTGTAGCATATGGGTACGACCTTCTGTCACACCTATCGGTTTACCATAATGTATATCCTCAAATGGTGACGATGGATGTACAGGGTCGCTGTGTGTTGCACCTTTGTAGTACAGTTTTAACGCACGTCCTACAAGGTAACGTGCACCGGGGTACCATTGTGAGTTGAAAAACGGTGGTTCACCGTAACCGCCATCAAGTCCATAGCCGACACCTGCTGCCCATACGATGGTTAGGGTTTCGTGGTCACGTATTCTGAATGGCCCATATGTTAATAGAAACCTATAGTCGAACACATCTGCGTCCCGGATGAATGGATGTTGCATAAAGCAATGGTATTCACCGCTACCGGGTGGATACTCACAGAATGGATGTGTACACGTCATATATGCGAATTTATCCGCATCTGTACCGGGGTCGTTTTCCCAGTTCCACCACGTATGTGAACACGGGCGTGGCAACCTACATTCGAGGCCATGCTCGTCGATCCATACTGAATCATACATACATGGTGGCGTGTATAAGAAAGCTACCCATATGTAGCCGGGTGCTAATAAGTGTCCCTCGTAGGGTTCATCCTCGCAAGGTTCGCCTTCGTCATCACCCGGTCGTGCGGGGTTGTCACCATCGTACATATATGAGAAGTTACGCCATATGTGTAGTGTATCGTTGACCATTTGCGAGCCGTTCCAGACGAGTTCGTCGGGCTCATCACCCCACACAAGTAGCTGATCCCATATGCCATCAGGTAATGTATCAATTGTACCATCAGGACGTAGGGTCACATAATCGTACGGATATGGTACAACCTCATGCAGATGTGGGTGATAGGTTGCTGTCCATTCACCACGTGTATCGCCATCGTAGCTTACAAGGTCGTCGATGTGACAATTGGGTGATACCTCACCTCCTACGTCGGCATCAAAAAGTATCGCTACATAGATGTTGAGCGAATCTTCCGGATAGTACGCATGCTCTTTATAATACGTGATATCATGTTGCACGATGATGAAGTCACAGAATTCGGGATCGGACCAACCCATAACACGTTGATGTACCTGTAAGCCAAGTGGCCTATCGTTGCATTCAGGGTTCCAATCATCAAACGTACACACTATGTCACGTGTACCGATGGCAGAATCACCCTCTATAACATCAAACGTACTGCCTTCGGATGGACTCCATTCATAAGCACCAAAATCTGCATGGCTTACCAATTGCATGCCATTGATTTCGGTACCTATCCATAGTCTGCCTTCAAATAAGTAATACACGCTCAAATCACTACCAGGCCAATGGAACGTTGGTAACCAATCCATGGGATCACCGTATGTGCCAAAGTTGCTGACTGCCGTCCATAGTCTACCAACATCCATCGATCTATATTCTCGTGGTGGTCGCTGTGTGGCATGAACTGTTAATGTGATCAACTGAACAAAAATTGTACACAAAATTGGTATCAATCGCAACATCTTATCCCCTACTTATGTCAAATTATGCTTCACATTCATATATCCGCAACTATCGTATAACAATCAATTTACCTTTGGCAACTGTTTCGTGAGAGGTGGCTATTTGATAGAAGTATATACCACTTTGTGTCAACATATCAGGTGGTATGGTGAATGTATGGATTGTACCTGAAGCTTTATAGCCAAGGTTGAACTTTCTTATCGTTTGACCTGTAAGCTCAAAGATCGATACTGTTACATGGGCAGGTTTGATAAGTTTAAACTGAAGCGAAGGGTTTGACGTACCCAGGATGAGCCAATCCCTGTATTCGGTAAATTGTGCAAGCTTCTCTTTCACCCCTACGTTTGTACCTTTACGGTAATAAAGATCGGATTGATCACCACCACCATTCACGGCAGGACCCTGTGACCATACCACATGTAAATTGTCCATATCATCTATAGCTATGGCAGGAAATATAGAAGGTGAATTTGAAAGCCTCTCGGGAACTGTCCAACCAGTATCTAATAGTGTACTGTGATACAGATACTCGAACTGAGACGCTATTGTAATTTTTATCCAGATCAAATGCAAATGTCCCTCATTATCGAACACGAAATCTATCTGATGCCTACGTTCATCATCCGAAATTAAGAACGGACCTTTCCAACCTTCAGTATCTCTGTATGCATAGTAGAGGCAACCATTATCTCCCCATATCACCCAGGGTCTACATTTGTCATCCAACTTCATTTTTAAATCGCGATCATCCACATCTTCAATACACGGTATGATTTCAGCATTAGACCATTCTATGCTGTCATATTTTTTGTAGTAAACATGGCTACGTCTACCATCTTCCGAATATGCCCATATCACATGTAAATTACCAGCAGTATCTATATCTACTTGTGGTAAGTAACAGCTACCATTTAGTTGGTTCGTGAAGTTCACAGGTTCGGACCAAGAAACCCCATCATACGTTACATAGTAACACTGATGATCATACCCATATTCACGCCAGAATACCCATATTCTATTTTGCTTATCCACCACAATCACAGCATCCTCCTCCGAACCCGGCTGGTTGGAGATATCAACAGGTGTAGCCCATGTGTCACCACACTGATATGTCCAGAATATGTCACCGTAGTTCTGTGTCCATATAACATGTATAGTATTTGTACTATCTATAGCAATATCAGGCACCGTACATATTGAGGAATCTTCTCCCCATATTCTTTCGATACTACTCCAGTGTTCCCCTCCATCATCACTCTGGATATAGTAAATGTCCCAGTCAAGATAAAATCCGTGTCTTTCTGTCCATGCTATGGCAACTCTATTGTCTTTACATACTATAGCAGGTAAATAAGAAATTGCATCCGATTGCGATAAGTTAACAGGTTCGCTCCACGATATACTCAATATGATAATTATGATCATCATCGTAAATTACCCCTGGGGAATCCCCCCAGGGGTTACCTTTTAGTGGAACACTGTTAGTTTTTTGAACATTCTCTCACCACCAAATATTAGTTTCAAGAAGTATACCCCAGCAGGAAGGTCCGTAACATCGAGCTTTAATACCTTATGCCCGGGTTCAACTTTACACCTTATCGTACGTACTCTTTCACCCATCGTATTATATAGTGTCAATATTCCATCACCCGATCGTGGTACATTAAGTTCAATTACTGCGATATCTCTCACGGGATTCGTCCGTACAGTCAGATTAAGTGTGGGCTGCTCGTTTGCAGCAAATCCACCACCATATCCAGGGATGTAAGTATATACCGTTATTATATTCGATGCATCGCTTTCGTTTTTGGCAATATCGACTGCTGTCACGTAGTAATAATAGGTTTTACCAATATCGGCAATATCACAATAGGAGTTGGATTTCGATCCCCCTCGCCATGTCCATGTGCCATTAGCCTCCTTTCTGTAGATATAGTAGCCAACGAGATCTGCTTCGGTGTTGGGATCCCAGCTTAACCACACCAGTGCATAGGGTGGCTGTGCCAATATGCTAACATCTGCAGGCTCGGGAGATTCAACAAACGTTACACTATCACATTGTAACCCTGTAGGTGCATCTGGTGCCAGATAATCGTTCCATCCCAGGAACACATTATCTCCAATATTACCGATGTCACTATATTGCGGATGTTCTGGTCTATGGGGTGGATCACCATGATAATTGCCAGCTATCCCATTTTAATACATATTGTTTTATCTCACTCATCGAGACAAGTAGATCGTGATTGTAATCAGACCGTATTGGAATACCTTTAGGAGTTTCACCACGTGCTGCATTCATGGCATGGAAGCTAAATTCACCATGTGTTTGCAGTATCGTATCTTGTAGATCTTCAGAGAAATACACGTCATGTTCCGCATCATAAACCATATATTGTTTCCAATTGTCTGGATCATACCACGGTCGCCATATGGGAATATCGTCTGCTTTGTAAGCTACTTCACTATCTGCACATGCGGTAAAAATAATAGTATTGGTATCCGCGAGGTCATCGATAAAACCTCCGCTATGACATGGTTGCATCCAGATAGTTTTTGTCCCACAATGAATATTAGCTAATGAATCTGCAAATTCGTAATCCCAAATGCTGTCTGCGCCATCTTCTACTCTAAAATACGAATGTATACCGTTCCAGTTGCCATGACTCTCTATTAAACAGAAGAGATTATCTTCTGACGTCATAGAATCTACCTGCTCACTGCCATGTGCAAGCTTGTGTAGAAATGTCATGATGGTATCCTTGTAGTATGGATAATCTGTTATTTGCTGAATTCCATAACGTTGCAGTGCATTATAGCGATTCATATCCAAATATTCTCTCTGGGCATAATCTTCTCCATTTGCTCCATAAAATACCCAGATATGATCGTATTCTGGGGCACTACCTTGTAAACTGTAACACTCTTTAAAATATAACAGTTCCCACATGAGGAATGGATCTGTCCACCAACATAACCAGTTTCCCCATATACGAGTATAATGCAGATCGTTGAATGTCATGCTACCTGTCCCGGGTTTATTGGTAGGAACACATGTGCTTCATACCCAGAGATTATCAGTGCATTGTGATTTACGCCTGATGCCAGCGAACTTGTACAGAGGTAAAAGATAATTGCTACAAAATACCTTGACTTCATCATGCCCTCCTCATTTTACAATAATTAATTTGCCATTAAGTGTATTTTGTGTAGTTACAATTGAATAGAAATATACACCAGGTGCAAGATGCTCGGTCGATATATTTATTGAATGTTTGCCAACAGGTTTGTAACCTAAATTGTACACTTGTATGGTTTGACCCAAAAGATTTGAAACAATAAATTGTACACAAGATGCTACAGGTAGTACATACTCGAATTTTATGACGTCTGAGTACACAACTATATTTCGTGGTGTATATAAATTTAGTTCCCTTACACCACTTAGACAATGCTTTCTGTAGAATATGTCAAAAACATACTCACCACCATGATCTGTCCACACTACATGTAAGCAGCCGGTGGAATCGATTGCAAAGTCAACAAAAATTGCATTGCCGGGCTCTTGATCAGATATGTCAATAACTGGTGACCATTCACTGCCATCATAGCATGTGTACCAGAGCTGCGGCCCTATACCACTCCATGCCACATGAACGTTACCGTAATAGTCAACTATGAGGTCAGGTACATATCCCTTTTCACCGGGTGTAAGTAAACTATCAAGTGCTACAGGTGTTGACCATCCGTTATCGTAGTATGAATAAAAACGCGTGGATATCCTTGTCGTTCTTCCCACGTGACGTGTGGGTTATTATCTGGTCCTACCGCTATGTTAGGATAATCTGATTGTTCGGGAATTCTCGACACGTTTACAGGTGTACTCCATGTACCATTTTCGTATTTGGAGTAGTAAACCTCAACAGTCCTATCATCGTATGGTATCCTATAATGTAGCCATACAAGATGTAGATTATCTGTTCTGTCGACTGTTATTCTCGGATATGTGTTACCTGCAGGATTATGATGTATTTCAACAGCAGATGACCAGCCATTGCTATCACGTACAGCGTAATAGATTTGATGTTCGCCACTAATCACATCTTGCCACACAAGATGTATGCGATTCTTGCTATCTATTGCTATGTCGCCATAGTTGACGATGGAGAAGCCACCTTGCAGACTGTCAGATATAGGTATTGGTGTTGTCCACGTGTCACCATCAAAGTAACTATAGTACAGTTTATAAGTAGGTCCCCAGTGACTGCGATCTACCCATATAACGTGTGGATGGTTAAATGTATCAACTGCTATCCTTGGATCCCATGATTCAGTCGAATCGTGTGAGACGTTCACAACTTCACACCAGCTATCACCACAACAGCACCTATACAGTATATCAGCAGGTTGCTCATCAGGCCATGTCTGAAAATCTATCCATACAACATGTACACTGCCATCTCTGCCAACAGCAATAGCGGCACAGTTAGATTTGCGTGGTGTCTGCGAAATGTTCATAGGCTCCGTCCAACCACAAACCACTAAGGGTATGAGAAAAATTATCACCCGTTCGATCCTCATTTAAAAATTATAACCATAATTGGGATAGTATCAAGATTACATTTCGATGATACCGCCACCTACTATTATATCGCCATCGTAGAAGGCAGCCAGCTGGCCTGGTGTAGGTGCAAACTGTGGGGTATCGAACTCAACGTGAGCGATGGAGCCATCTACCACTACGTTGGCAGGTGCTGCCGTATGTCGATACCTTATACGTACGTTAACCCGTACCGATTTGCTCTTCAGTCGCCACACTATGAGCTTAACGTCGATACGTTTCTTATATGCATGTTTGCGTGTACCGACAACTATGCGGTTATTGGTGGCATCTATTTTCAAAACATACAGTGGTGAGCCAGCCGGTATACCCAACCCTTTACGTTGACCAACTGTGTAGTTCAGGTACCCACGATGTGTACCCAATTTTCTACCACTGTAGTCGATAACATCACCCGGTGTCAACTCTACATTATAGTGTTGCTGCAGGAACTCAACATAGTTGCCGTTGACAAAACATAGATCCTGGCTCGTACGTTCTACCACAGGTAGCTTAGCATTACGTGCAATATCGATAACCTCTGCATGTGTGAGCTCACCCAACGGAAATATAACATGTGGTAACACCGAGGGTTGCAACAATGCCAGGAAATATGCTTGCGATTTGTTCAAATCCTTCGCCTCACGTATGTAGAATTCGCTGTTGTGTTCGACAATCCTTGCGTAATGCCCGGTAGCTATGTAATCGGCACCCATCTCACGTACCTTATCCCATAGGAGGCCAAACTTAAGCTCACGATTACATATAGCGCATGGGTTGGGTGTCCTACCATTGATGTATTCGTTAGCAAAGTAGTCGATTACGCGGTTTTTGAATTCCTCCGTAAGCTCGACGGTATGGTGTGGTATACCAATGTATTCTGCTACACGGCGAGCTGCCTCCACAATGTTAGAGCCACACGCATGCGAAAGCTCCTTTGTGTACATGGTGATACCAAACACCTCGTAACCACTGTGTTTAAGAATATACGCGGCAACTGACGAATCTTTGCCACCACTCATACAGATTGCAACCCTATGCATGGTGGAGCTTATCCTTCAACCTACAGAAGCTACACACACCAGCGGTTGTGGGATAGCCACACTTTTCACATGGTGCAAGCTTCTCCCTCGTGGTGGATGGAAATATATCACGTAACTCGTAGAAGCCTTTCAAGAAGCGTAACTTCGTACCTGGCATGCGATCTTCTATCTCGTTGAATATATTCTTGTAAAATATGCTGGTGGCGTGTTTCGAATATGGACACTCTATCATCACATAGTCAATATCCACAAAGAACGTGTATATAGCGGATTCGTACTCGCTAACAAGTACGTAGGGTTTGACCTTCTTCGTAAACCCATCCGCTGCCGGCAGTACCGGGTATTGGCGTGCAAGGTAATCTGATTGCCAGTTGAGCAGGTTACCAAACAGTGTAGCAACTTCATCGTCAAGATTGTGCCCTGTAGCTACTACATCAAACTTTTGTGCTGCACGGTTTATCATGTAGCGTTTGACCATACCACATATGGAGCATATCGGACGATGTACCTTCTGCGCTACTTCATGTATACCGAGGCCTAACTCATCTACCACACTTTCTATGATAACCGGTATGCCGGTCATTTCGTGAAACTTCTTAACTTTATCAACCGATATGTCCGAATACTCCGGTATACCGAGGTTGATATGATACCCTGTAACATTATAGCCGAGCGAGTTAAGCAAGTGTAGCAACCCCATGCTGTCCTTGCCACCTGATACTGCCACCAATATGCGTGCATCCTTTGTGAACATCTTAAACTTACGTATGGTGCGTTCAACACGTCGCCGGAAGAACTGCAGAAAGTGTTCACGACACAATGCAATGTTGTGTGACTTAAGTCTCACCTCGGCTTTGGCACCACAGATTTTACACTTCATCACTTGCTCAGTAAAAATAACGTAAATCACGTACTAATCCAGTCACACATGATTGTGAAGTTATCAACCGAATATCTGAAAAGGTTATTCTTACTTTACGATAATAAGTTTGTGTAGCTTAACAAACTTATCTGTATGGAGTTTAACAAAATATATTCCAATGGATAGCTGTTTGGCATCGTAACGTACAATGTGATAACCAAGTTTCAACAATTACTATCCCTCGGTAGGTGATGTAAAACACACAGAACTCAAATATCTTCCAGGAAATCCTAAGGTGGCCGAATCCACTATCACTTTCCACTGGACACCATTATAATGGAGGACAACTGACCCCGGTTCAAGACCACCGCCAACTACCCAACCATTATGAGGGGATAAGAAATAGCAATCTAAAAGAGGGGCAGATGTTAGGCTCTCAGCTTTATGTCACTTGCCATTGTAATAGTGTAATATTATACCACCTGAGCCAACTGCCCATCCTTTATAAGGTGATAAGAAGTAAACAGAGCATAATCCTTCAGATGTTGGACTTTCTACTTTATGCCAATTATTGCTATCGTAATGTAATATAGTGCCAGAATTCCCACAGCCAGCCGTCATCAGGCGATAAAATAAACTGAATTGAGTCTCCCTTGAAGTTGGGCTCTCCACCAAACTCCACTTTTTACCATCCCAATGAATTATAACACCTGAATCACCAACCGCCCATGCATTATCTTCAGATAGTGCAAACACCGAATATAAACCTTTATCTGTTGGGCTTTCAACCTCCTGCCAGTCACCTGATGGTTGTGGAATCTCTCGACACCCTACTACAAGGAATAGGTACAAACTACAGAATGGATAAATTCTACTCATCGCCCTCTCCATATTAAATGCCCACAAAGTATACCCCTGCTCCTACTGTTACGCCACGATCGTTGGTACTGTCCCAGCTATACTCCTTGTTTATGGGCTTTATCCACCAACCTTACTAACCGACCCGTCACATCGTAGATTTCGAGCCTCACAGGACACGGTTTCATAACCAAAGCTCAAAGAGAAGCTAAACAGTTGAAAAACCCGAAATTTCAATTTAAACTTGACAAAAATAATCTTAAACAGTATAATAAGTGAGAGGGAGGTAAAAAATGAGGAAAATGGTATTATTGGTGTGGATGATTGTTTTGGCATTTTTTAGTTGGGTGAGAGATGCTGATGCTGGTGAGACTATCCAGTGGGAAGAAGTATGGAGTGCTACAAATAGTGGTAGTCGAGGTGGTTACGATCGAACTGCCATAATTCACGAAAATCATTGGGATGAGTACTGTCAGAAAATTACGGTAAACTCTGACTTGTTTATCATACATGCACTTGTAGCTCGATACTGTGGTTATGAGTTAGGGGATCTAAAAGCCCGAATTAGGCAGGCAGATTATCCATACACTATTGTATTGGATAACATAGACTTACCTGATCCAGGTTCTATGTGGCAATTTGAATGGGTAGCAAGTGATACAATCCCTATAGAGTTGCATGGGGATTATCTATTCTGTGTGTACTGCGAAGGTGGTGCAAGTGTTCTTCTTTTCGGTGAATTTGTAATTGCTGAGGATGCATCACCTGCACCTAACGAAAGTGGTATGAGATGGCAAGAGAGCTTAGGCTGGCTGTACAATATGCCAGATTATATGATTTATGTTGAACAGAAAGTGGGAGTTGCTCCTAACCAACCACCTGTTGCAAATGCTGGGCCAGATAATACAGTAACTAAAGGAGTGCCATTTAAGCTTGATGGAACAAATTCCTACGATTCGGATGATCCCTATGATTCACTTAGTTTTATGTGGACCTGGACAGAAGGTGGAACACAGTACACTGCCACTATAGATACTCCTACGGTTACCATTAATACTGTTGGGCAGTTCCCCATTATACTGGAGGTAACCGATCCGTGGGGTCTATCCGATACAGATACTGTTGTGATCACAGTGCGTGAACCTAGTCCACCCAATCAGCTACCTACTGCTTATATAGATACGATATTTGAGAATCCTGAGCTTGTGGGTTTCCCCATAACTTTTAGAGGTCATGGTACAGACAGTGATGGCTCAGTTGTTGCCTGGAAGTGGGAATCATCTTTAGATGGGATTATTAAAGAAGGACAGGGTAGTTCATGCGAATTTCAGAGGTCAAATCTATCGATTGGAGAGCATACTATCTATTTTTACGTACAGGATGATAGCCTCGAATGGTCAACCCCTGCAAAGAGCACTTTGGTAATTGCTGATACACCACAGGTGAACTTTAACACACGGTTTGAATGGATACAACCCGATTTCACCTATAAGATTACAGTTTATGTGAATGTTGTGAATGATGCTGTCCCTATAGATTGGATACACGTCTATTTGGAGGATGGACAGGGAGGACCCGTACTAGATGACTTTAGGGAAGATGCAGATATCCCAGCTTATGGTACAATAGAGTTGACACTTAAACGTACTGGTAACTGGAATTGGGATCCTTGGAATTGTTGTTCACCTATACCTGCGGGTCCATTGGAACAACAGTTTACTGAAGCTGTAAGGGTTGTGATCCAGGATATACATGAACATGAACCTCCATCATACTATGCAGAACCACCATCGTTAACTCATACCGAGTACGTACCTGACTGGAAAATAGCAGGTGTTGCAGCTGCATTTAACCAACGGGCAGATGCTGTAGCAATAAGTGCTCTCTCACCATTGGCAGGACCTTTAGCAGCAGTTGCAGGTGCTGTCGCAGAAGCTACACTAGCAGCAGCATCTGCACTGACTTGCGATATTGCACATGATCCACCACCGGCTGATAGTAATTATCAGGAGAGGGTGGAGCTCAACTTTCCATCATTGGAATTGATACCATCTGTAGCAGGTTATGGTATACCAGCACTCACAGCGGCTGCAGATTATGCTACAGGGTTGCTGGGTCTATTTACATCCCTTAAAGCCTACTACGCAGCATATGCGAAGATGTTAGGTGCCGAAATTTACAATGATCTACCCTATGTCAAGTTGCAAGCAAAAGATGTCATAAGATATGGCTCTATGGCGGCTGATTGGTACAACAGATTAAAGGTTAGCAGGATGACATTTTGTCAAGAAATACTTAATACGATAACTGAAGAGGATATCGGTACATTCATAGATAGTGTAGCTACCTATGGACTTCCTCCTGAAGAGATTAATACGCTACAAGAATTGGGCTTCTCTGAGTCTGAAATAGCTGATATTCAAGCTCGAATTGTGGCAATGGACCCAGCTGAGGTGATGGCGGGACTCATGGATAGTTTGACGGATGAGTTCAATACACTGGCTAATCTCTACTGTAATGAACCGTTCTATAGTGTGCCACCATCACCCTATCCAGAGTTTACTCCTGAGGAAACATTTACGTGGATATACCTGGCTATAACTTCACCCCGCGATAGTGCTGCAGTGTGCTCGACCGTAGTAATAGATGGTAGAATTGTGGATAAGGATTATCCAGTCGCACAAAAAGATAGTGCACAGGTTTTTATTGATGCAAACTTAGTCTCTAATTCACTCCCTTACATGTGGAATACTACTTCTGTAGAGGATGGTTGGCATCATATTATGGTGCAGGCAACCGATGGCGTCTTTGTAGATTTTGACATGCTCGATGTACTGGTTGATAACACACCACCTGTGATATCAACGGATTTGACAGATATTGATCCCACTATTCCAGGTATCCAGATAAGAAGTGGTACAACCGTATCGTGGAATATTGAAGATCCACCTGCTGGCCCAAATGGTACTGCAAGTGGAGTCGTTGGCCCCACTGATGGATTTATAACTTATTGTGAATTAGGTGATACAAACTTAATTATCTCCGCAAGAGATGCAGCTGGCAACCATACAGTTTATTCTGCAAGCTTAACCGTGATACCTGTCACGGAGATATTGCCAACTTTGATCTATCCGCCAGATGATACTATACTGAATGATAACACTCCAACGTTTATCTGGAGTGCTACTGTCACAAATGGTAGCTATACTCTACGATATGCGTTAGACAGCTTATTTACGTTGGGTGTAGTGGAAATTACCGGGCTTACCGACACAACCTATACGGTAGAGCCACTATCTGATACTGTCTATTATTGGTGCGTACAGGCGATAAGTAGTGAGTGCCAGCATAGTGGGTATCAGGAACATCCTTTCAAATTTACGATAGATACTGAAGCACCGGGTGTACCAACACTTGTTTCACCCACTGGCGGTGTTTATCTTAATGACTCATTAGTAGTATTTGAATGGACTCAGGTAACTCTCTTATCTGTTGGTACTCAAGATGCCCTGAGTATAAAAGGTATTGGGGTACCTGTAAGGTACGTAGTGGAGGTTGACACCAGCTTATCATTTACAGAGCCAATCGTTGATACAGTAGCTACAACTGTAGATACTCTAAAATTGGGCGAAAATTTCTACTATTGGCGAGTAATGGCTTACGATCTTGCAGGCAATCAAGGTAATTACGCTAACCCTGATAGTTTTGGAGTCGACATGACAGCACCAAACTTTTCTCTAACTACCATATGGACAGATACAAGTTTTGGCGGCCCTTATCCAGTGACTTCTGTTGTTACTGATGCACTCTCAGGTGTAGATTCGGTCTCACTTTACTATAGGGTCAATAACGGTGTGTGGCAGACCACTCCTATGGTGTTTGAAGATAGCCTATATAGAGGTGAGATCCCGGAAGTAGATACTGTTGCAACAATTGACTATTATCTTTGGGCGATAGATCTTGCAACCAACGTAGCAACTGATCCTGCAGGAGCTCCTACTGTTTTCTATAGTTTTAATAGATTAGGGATAGCTGAGCAGAAGATACCCAAACCTACCGTTTTTGACTTATATCAGAGTACCCCTAACCCATGTGTGTGCATGACCATTATACAGTACCAGTTGCCGATTAAGAGCAGAGTTAGTTTAAGAATTTATGACGTTACTGGTAAATTAGTACGAACGTTGGTAGATCAACCGCAGGAGCCAGGTTACTATAGAGTTGTTTGGGATGGGAGAGACGATTTTGGTAAAGAGGTTACGTCCGGTATTTACTTCTATCGACTCGAGGCTGGCTCCTACACTGCAATAAGGAAGCTCATCTTGATGAAATAGGCTTATCTCGCTTATAGCGTGGTTGGGGATTAAATTTCATCCCCTGATATGATTAATTCTTGTGTCGTATAAGGTATTGTGTATTCTTTGGTGACTGAGATTAGAGAAATTCCACGGTGTAAATTCTGCAGTGTATAGAAAAGTTATTACCTATCTTCACTTATAAAAATGCAATTTCACTGTCCCACATAATACAAAATGGAAGCCACGATATGTTTGATACACTCCTGCTATCTCAGTATTACCAGCTTTTGCGTTTTAACAGCTTTACCGTCAACTTTCAGGTTCACAAAATATACCCCCGATCCTACTGTTACACCATGATCGTTGGTACCGTCCCAGCCTATGGAATATACTCCTCGTTTGTGGGTTTTATCCACCAACCTCTTTACCAACCGACCCGTCACATCGTAGATTGCGAGCCTCACACGACACAGCTTTGTAACCGAATAGCGTATGCGTACAATTCCATTGAACGGATTAGGTTGCACCTCAACGGTCGGCCCATAAGTATAGCTACCGTTTTCCTGTGTACCTGTTGGCTGTAGATCGACGATCAGCACCACGTAGTATCGTAGTTCCGGTATCGTGCATCTCACGATACCGTCTTTGTAGCTGAAACCCAGTGTATCCTCGGCATCGAAGTCAGGTGATATGAGCCTCACCATCACACAACTATCGCTAACCGGTATCTCGACC
>CBFDTI010000012.1:0-22605 GCA_965612795.1 uncultured bacterium
ATCCGACGTGCACAGGCTACCTCCAACATCTGTACAAACCAAACCCTAATGGCCATACGTGCAGCTGTATACCTTGTGGTCATGGGTGGGGATGGTTTACGTAAGGTGGCAGAACTCTCACTACAGAAGGCACATTACCTCTACGAAAAGCTGACAGAACTTAGAGGGGTTGACCCTGTATATTCGTATCCGTTTTTCAACGAATTTCTGTTAAAATTACCGTTATCCGCCGAATACGTGGTAGAAAGGTTACTCGAACACAACATACTTGCAGGCGTACCATTGTCGCGGTTCTTCCCCGAAAGAGATAAAGAGCTGCTGGTTGCGGTCACCGAGAAACGTACCAAATCGGAGATGGACCACTACGTTGATAGATTACGCCATGTAATAGATGGCGGGTAGATTGGTGTTCCTTGGCACTGCAGGTGGTAGGGTTGTCGTTTACAAGCAGCTACGTGCATCAGGTGGGATATGGTTTGAATACAACGATACCCGTATGTTGATAGATCCAGGTCCATGTTCGCTTAGATGTATAACGAAAAGCAAACATAAGCTCGACCCCACCAAGCTCGACGCTATATATGTATCGCATCGACACCTGGATCATTCGATAGGTGCAAACGCTGTCATAGAGGCGATGACCGAGGGTGGGTTCAAGCCTCGAGGTAGATTGTTCATCACAAGGGATGCATTAGAAGACGATCCAGTAATACTTAAGTACCTACGAAAGTATCTCAAAGACATTGTACTACTGGAAGAGGGTAAAACCTTCAAGTTGAAGGATATTGAGTTTACCACACCTGTCAAACATATACATGGGGTAGAGACGTATGGGTTTAACTTACGTACGGATAAGCTGACCATCTCCTACATCGTGGATACAAAGTACTTTCCGGAGCTACCTGATTACTACAATGGCGATATCATGATAATAAATGTGGTCCGCTACCAACCCAGCAACCTACTTCACCTGTGTATACCCGAAGTGAAGCAAATCCTGACAAGGGCTACCCCGAAGAAAGCGATCATCACCCATTTCGGGATGACCATGTTACGTGCACGCCCGTGGGAGGTAGCCGCAAGGTTAACAGAGGAGACAGGGGTTGAGGTGGTTGCCGCTAACGATGGTATGATGGTTGAGTTGTGAGTTGACACAGATAAAAATTTGTTAATTTCAATGGAGTTATTATAACACTAAGATGACAGGTATACCTAACATAATTGTAGATGAATACTAAAATGAAGGTGGTAATTTTTGAAGATGTTGGAGTTAAGTGGCTTTATCCACTTACACTTACACATCCGGCGTGGGAACTCTTATGGGGTATGAGTACACTCGTAGAGCGTATACGTAGGGTATTCACGGATGACCAAATAATCCTTCATACACGTAGCTATCTCGTAGATGTGATCCGCGAAAAGTACAACCTACCCGTCAATATAGTACCAGACGATACAACACTATTCGTAAATGGTAGGTTGATGGAAGTTCTCTCCCCCGAGATTATCCCAAGCTCCACCGAAGAGCAACTTCTTCTCAACGATGATGGTGACCCTATCTTCGCAATAGTGTCACACAAGAACCTTGCCTGCCTTCACGATAAGCTACTATATGGGTATGAATTTACGGTGGATGATTTCAATTTCATCTCCATCCGTAAGCAGATCAGACTTAAGCTTGCACATTACTTATGGGATTACGTATTGTCAAACGCAACCGCCATCACAAAAGAGTTTGAACTCATCAAAGATACGCTGCCACAAACTACAAATACTACATATGAGGGTATCCACCTGCTAAACACTGATTCCATATACATACATCCGACCGCTAAACTCGCACCCTGTGTGGTACTTGATGCAACCAATGGCCCAATACTTATCGATAGAGACACGGTGGTGATGCCACATACAGCAATCGAAGGCCCCACATATATAGGACCGGGTAGCAAGATAAAGATTGGCACCAAAATATATGAGGGTACATCGATAGGCCCAGTCTGTAAGATTGGCGGTGAAGTCGACAACTCTATAGTGTTGGGCTACTCCAACAAGCAACACGATGGGTTTTTGGGTCACGCCTATATTGGGGAATGGGTCAATTTAGGTGCAGGTACCTCCAACAGCGACCTCAAGAATAACTATGGTTCAGTGAAGGTCTACCTACATGGAGAGGAGATAGACACAGGCCATATATTTATCGGCTTGATGATGGGTGACCACTCCAAAACCGCTATAAATACTACGTTGAACACCGGTACAGTTGTAGGTGTTTCTGCTAACCTGTTTGGTGAAGGGTTTCCACCCAAGTATGTACCATCGTTTGCATGGGGTGGTGCGAAGGGGTTCACAGAATACAAGCTTGACAAAGCGATAGCCACCGCGAGAAAGGTTATGGCACGCAGGGATAAGGAATTGACCACCTCCTACGAACGTATGTTACGTCACATATTCGATCTCACACGTACGGAAAGAGTTAGCTTCTCATGAGGGAAAGCGTGCTGTGGTATATCTGGGAAAATCAACTACTAACACCTCCTTTTTCGACCAAGTCCGGTAAATCATTGGAAATATTGGACAAGGGGATAGCGAACCACGAATCGGGGCCCGACTTCAAATCCGCCAGATTAAAAATCGATGATACAATATTAGAAGGCGATGTAGAGCTCGACCTACACGGTCGTTTGTGGAAAGAACACCGTCATTCCGAGGATCCACGCTATAATAACGTTATCCTCCATGTGGTACTTTACTCGTCATCCGATTATGTTCCAAAAACTGCCGCCGGTAGGGAAGTGGAAGTTTTTGAACTTATAAACTTTCTATCCAAACCGCTAGAGGATTTAATTGATGAACTGACCGCACTATCTGAGTCAACCCCTTGCCAGCGGTTCAATGATCCCACTGTCCTTCAACATCTGGGTATACGTAGGGTTGAAGCTAAGATTATGCAAATAAAGATACGTTGGAATAAGGAGGATCCATTCTCTACCCTATATTACTTTCTGATGGAAGCCCTTGGTTATGAAAAGAATCGTGATAATTTTCGCACCTTAGCGACCGCTGTAACGTTGGAAAAGCTACGTACATTTGTAAAAAATAACGATAGCGATGGGCTTACCGCATACTTATTAGGTAAGTCAAGCCTTATACATTGGGAGCACTCCGATCATCATGATACGTACTTGCAGCTGTGGCACTCGTATCGCGAGCCACCAGTATTGTCGATGTACGATTGGCAGTTTTATAAGGTACGACCAAGCCACTCGCCAGTACAACGGATAAAATGGATGGCGCAGTTCCTCATCGAGACGGGTGCACAATTCGATAATGTAGTGGCTGAAATGGAAGCCATCGAACAACTGATCAGTAATTCCATGGGTAAGGGCATGTACGACATTATAGTCTTTAATGTGCTGCTACCTTTCCTATATGTGTACTATGATATGCGTGACGATGAAAACCGATATCATGTGCTGGATAGGTTGAAATCGTATCCACCACTACCGTCCAACCGTATCACCCGCTATATGAGTGATAAACTGCGCTATCATGCTACACTTGAGTTAGAGAACCAAGGTATGATATACCTCTACAAAAACTGGTGTGCTATAGGTGATTGTGACAACTGTGTACTATGAGGTACACATTTGATACTTCAGTACAATATCTAAAAGGAGTGGGCCCAAAAATTGCCGAGCTATTCGGTAAGCTTGGGGTTAAAAATATCGAAGATCTGTTGTATCTCGTACCTAGGGATTACGTACCCACACGCAACATAAAAGATATAAAGGTAGGTGAACGCGTGTATATAATAGCACGTGTGCTATCTACGAGCGTGGAGCCCTCTTCTAAAGGTGATATGTTTGTGGTAAAAGTTACCGACGGTACCGGTAACCTTGACATTAGGTTTTTCAAGTACTCACCACGTGCGAGACATAGGTTCAGGTGGAACAAATGGGTAGGTTTCGAAGGCGAAATAAAGCTGTGGATGAACAAACCGGAGATGATGCATCCATCCGTAGATTTCAACCCCCCAGATTTCCCGTATCCCTATCTACCGATCTATCCGTTGACACTTGGGTTAACTCAGTCGATGGTCCGTCGTGCAACATTGTCTGCATTGAGGGAACTCGAAGAGGAGCTAAGCGAGGAAATACTACCTGAGGAGATTGTCGAAAAGGAAAACTTCCTACCACGTCATAAAGCCTTCTGGTACTTACATTATCCACCCGATATGGAATACGTACGTGAGGCCAGCCGCAGGTTGAGCTTCGAAGAGCTGTTCTATTTACAGCTGTTGTTATTATATCGCAAACAGACATATCGACGCAAAGGTATAGCATTCCCGAAAGGTAGTAGGTTCTCACGTCAATTCCTGGAGTTATTACAAGCTGAGAACCCCGGATTCAAACTTACCAAAGCACAAGTAAGGGTACTATGGGAGATATTCCGTGATATGGAAAGCCCCTACGCCATGAACCGCCTCCTACAAGGAGATGTAGGTTCAGGTAAAACCATAGTCGCCACATTCGCTATACTGAAGGCGATAGAAGCCGGTTATCAAGCTGCATTCATGGCACCCACGGAGATATTGGCTGAACAGCATTATATTTCGCTCAAACCGTGGTTCGAGAAACTCAACATACCCATTGCGTTACTTATAGGTAGTGTACGCCCCAAAGATAAGAAACGTATACATGAGGAGATTGCCGAAGGTAAAATCAAATGTGTAGTGGGTACACATGCACTTATCGAAGAGAAGGTTAAATTCAAGAAACTCGGTTTCGTAGTTATCGATGAACAACATAGGTTTGGTGTCATGCAACGTGTACGCTTACGTAGCAAAGGTAGGCGACCTGACTTTTTGGTGATGACTGCCACCCCCATACCAAGGACGCTTACGCTAACAATTTATGGCGACCTGGATGTATCGATAATCGATGAGATGCCACCCGGTCGCAAACCTATCATCACCAAATGGTACAAGGCACACGAACGTGAATCCGCCTACGAGTTTCTGCGTGCACAACTCGACCGAGGTGCACAAGCATATGTAGTGTTCCCACTGGTGGAGGAGTCCGAGAAGGTTGAATTACGTGCAGCCACAAGTATGTTTGAAGAATTACAGAAAGGTATGCTTGCAGGCTATTCATTGGGGCTTATACATGGTAGGTTACCGGGTGCAGAAAAGGAACGCATAATGCATGAATTTCGTGATGGTAAGCTACAGGCACTGGTGGCAACCACCGTAATAGAGGTAGGTATAGATGTACCCAACGCTACGGTGATACTTATCGAACATGCAGAGAGGTTCGGGCTTGCGCAGCTACATCAGCTACGTGGTCGCGTATGCCGTAGCACCAAACAGGCGTATTGCCTGTTGATATCGTCACCTCACATAAGCGAAGAAGCCAAAGAACGTCTGTCATGGCTGGAGAAAGAGACAGATGGATTCAAGATCGCCGAAAAGGATCTTGAGCTACGTGGGCCTGGCGAGATACTGGGGGTGAAGCAGCATGGTAAGATGAATACAAGGTTGGTCTCATTGCTAACACGACAGTTCAAGGATGAGCGGCTCATCTTCAAAGCTATCAATGACACATTGGATCGCATCCGTATGTATATTTCTAATATTATGAGAGAGGATCCATTACTTACTTCACCCCAGCATTATATCCTTCAGCGTACACTTGCACAACGTTACACACCGTCAGAGTTTTTACTGGATTCTGGATAGCTCACCAACCACGTGGTTTTCTTCTCTCTGTACGTGGACGTGCCTCGTTCACCTTAAGGTTACGACCTCTGAACTCCTTACCATCGAGTTCTTTCATAGCTTTCTCGGCTGCTGCACGTGATGGCATCTCAACGAACCCAAACCCACGTGATTCACCACTATACCGATCCTTAATGATTACTACCCGCGTAACTTCACCAAATGGCTCAAACAATGCACGAAGCTCATCCTCTGTAACCTCACGAGCAAGGTTGCCTATGTAGATATTCATTATAACCTCCTTTCCGCTGGGGAGTCCGCAGACTCACCAGATTACTTTTAAAATACGTGGTATTAAGAATTGTCAATACAATTCAATTGAAGTTGACATACTCACTATTCGCATTATACTACAAGTGCTTATGGGATGGAGAGCTTAAACCTGCGAAACTATATTTTAACGTCTTTAGTTTTTCTGCTACTTATCTGGAGATGTACTGAAGCAAGATATGGGTTCAATATCCGAAACGTGGTGGTTAAAAGGGACAAAGGCTCCTTTTGGTTAATTTACCTATCTTTTTGTCTGGTACTTGGCTGGTCGATGATAGACTTCTATGTTTTCGGTTTAACACAAATCCGTCTTCTATACCCATATGTGAACTTTTTCGGTTTCGGCGTATTCCTGCTGGGCTATTGGGTAAGATACGTCTCACGTAAGCAACTTGGAGAATATTTCAACGAAGAAATCAGCTTAGCGAACGGTCATGAGCTGGTAAAGGATGGGATTTATGCACATCTGCGCCATCCTTCATATTCCGGTATCCTTCTATTGGGGTTGGCTATCCCCCTGATATGTTCAGATTATGGTGGTATCTTAGGGTTTGTCATCCTCCTTGTACCTGCTGTACTCTATAGGATTAGGGTTGAAGAGTCGTTCCTTATCGAAAAGTTTGGTAACGAATACAGGGAGTACTGTAAATCCACAAAGAGGTTAATCCCTAACATCTACTGAGATGCACCCTGTACTCTTGCAATTGGGTTCCTTTAAGCTTAAGTCATGGGGGACAATGGTTGTTATTGCATTCATAGCAGCCGTCATCGTTACTGTAATAAGGGCAAGAAAATACAAGATACCGCCCACAAGAATTAAAACTGTGCTACATTATCTCATCTTCGTGATAATAGCAGGATTTGTTGGTGCTCGCCTCTTTTGTATGTTCGAACATCTACCCCTATTCCTAAGGCATCCAGGTACGATCTTCTCCTTACAGCATGGTGGGCTCAGCTGGTACGGAGGGTTGGTATTTGCATCCATCTGCGGATTCTTGTGCCTCAAGAAGGGCGGTTTCCGCATAAAAATAGTCGGTGATATAGTTGCCCCCGGAATAGCTATCGGTATTTTCTTGGGCAGGATAGGGTGTTTCCTAAACGGGTGTTGTTTCGGCAAACCCACCGATATGCCATGGGGTGTGGTATTCCCTACCGGTTCATATCCCACATTGGTATATGGCCCTATGGTGAAGCTACATCCCACCCAACTTTATGCTGCCTTTGCGAGCTTGCTTAGCTTCTTCATCTTACTCGGTATGGAGAAAAAGCTCAAATTCAGGCCTGACGGGTTGTTATTTGTCTCCTTCCTTATCCTCTATGGATTATGGAGGTTCATTATAGAGTTCTTCAGGTGGCACGAACCTGACTTATACATAGTGGGATGGTTCACAGTAGGACAGGCCTTCTCTATAGGGGTCATAATTTTCTCAATCATCTTGATATACCTGGAATTTAAACTCAAAAGGATAACCACAGAGGGTATGGAAGCTATTAGAAGCTCGAAATAACTTCTAATAACGTTGCGTCACATTTGTCTATTGACACATTATCTCTAAAAATTAACTTTTTAAAAACCTCGAATTGGGATAAGAAATAGTTTCTATTTCTTATCCCCTAAAGGGTTGGATAGGGGCCGTAAAGGAGGTAAGATGAAGCGATTTTTGTACATAGTAGAGGGTTTAGCATTTGTGTTAACATTTTATGTACTAGTCAGCGGTTACGAAGGCGGTTGTATAACCACCAGCGTATGTCCCGATTATGGTTACAAGCTCGCTTCAGAACATCAAATACTGGCAAAATACAGGGATAGGATCTTAAATAACCGTAATTTGAATAGAGATAAGGCTCTTCCCGTTGATCCCAAAGACGGTGGCTGTATTTCAGGACGGGTGTTAGGTGAGGGTGTCCCATTGGAGGGAGTATGGGTTGATATCTTCGATACACGTTTCTATTATGTAGGTAGCGGCTATACAGACAGCTTGGGTTATTACATAGTCTGTGGTCTATCAGATACCATCGCTTATAAAGCAAAAACCTGGAACAATCTCGGCTATATTGACAAGTGGTGGGATAACAAGCCCAACTTCTGGTCCGCCGACACTATAGTAGTGGTTGAAGGAGACACCACCACAGATATCAATTTCAACCTACCGCTTGGGGGCTACATTTCGGGTAGGGTAACCGCCGAAGGTAAAAACGGTATCCCAGGTGTATGGGTTGATGTTTGGGACCCAGATTGGAACTATGTATCCTCCGGCTACACTGATAGCTTGGGATTTTATGTTGCCGGCAACATGGAAGAGGGTGTCCCCTACAGGGTGAGCACATGGAACGATCAGAACTATGTTGATGAATGGTGGGACGATAAACCTGACATCGTATACGCCGACACTATAATGGTGGTGGCTGGTGATACACTCGAAAACATCGATTTCTCTTTAACAATAGGTAGCGCAATATCAGGTACCGTGACCGGTCCAGACAAGCAACCCCTTGAGGGCATCATGGTCCAGGCCAGGTCTGTCGTTAACGGCGGTTTCGTCAAAACCGATTGGAATGGAACCGATTCCCTCGGTCACTACGTAATCACAGGGCTACCGATTGCTTACGGGTTCGTAAGTGGCTACCGGGTACGTGTTGTTGGATCGAGCCCGTACGCCCATCAGTGGTATAACGGTAAGTATAGTTTTACCACTGCGGATGTGGTCGACGTAACCCAACCCGGTGATACAGTCACAGGTATCGATTTTCAACTCGAACTCGGCGGTATCGTCAAAGGTGTGGTAACTGATGAAAACATGGATTCACTTCCAGGGATAGGTATCTACGTTTATGATAACACTTCCAACAGCCCCTTGGAGCCCGTAGCTTTCACGTTTACGGGATGGTGGCCTGTGATGGGTGGCTACGAGCTCGCCTTGCTACCCGGTACCTATAGGATACGCACCTTTAATAGAGGAGGCTATATCGACGAATACTATGATGATCAAATAAGTTGGGATGACGCCACCTTAGTTACGGTCAACGTTTCCGAAACCACCTACGTGAACTTCTCACTCAGTACAGGTGCCACAATCGAAGGCACCGTGTATAGAATGACGCAGAAGGATGGTATGGTTCCATTCCCACGGGTGGCCATAGTGGCTCTACGTGCCAATACAGGTGAGCTAGTAACCTTTGTCAACTCGTTTCTTGACGGAACTTATAAATTACGTGGGTTACCTACTGGATGGTACAAATTATATGCTTTCCCATCAGGTGATATGTTTTATCCGACATGGACTAACGTTATGCATGCACCCGAATTCTACAACGACAAGCTTAGCTGGGCTACCGCCGATTCGATATACGTTAGTGCACCAGATTCGATGATCACCGGGATAGATTTCGTACTTGGTACCGGTGGTGCTGTTGCTGGTAGAGTATCCGACTATCCTAAAGCACCCATCGAAGGGGCTCAAGTTACAGCTTTCGCATACAGTACCCCACATTATGGCTGGATACCTATACAAGCGCCAGCAGTTACAGATGCAGCCGGCGATTATGTAATACCGGGTCTCAGCACCGGTGAGTACAAGGTACGTGCAGAGGCTGAGGGGTATCCAACCAAGTGGTGGGACAATAGGTCAGACTCGAGCAATGCCGACCTTGTATCAGTAGCTGCACCTGACACAACGGAAGGTATCAATTTCTATCTCTTATTGGGTATAGAAGAAGCTGATCGTGCCCTCACTTACGAACTCTATCAGAACCAACCGAACCCATTCACACACAAAACCTACATACAGTATTCCATAGCCGGTAAGAAGCATATCTCGTTGAAGATTTACGACATAACAGGTAGGTTGGTTAAGACGTTAGTGGATGGCATACAAAAACCCGGCTATTATACGGTAGAGTGGGATGGCACAGACGCCGAAGGTAAGAAACTATCTGTGGGTATCTATTTCTATCGACTTGATGCAGGTAACTTCCGTGCAATAAAGAAGCTCATCTTGGTACACTGAACTATAGCGATAGGATAGGTTAACGTCAGCAGCGGCTCGTATTTTAGATAACGCAGGTAATCTTTTGCAACTTGTCGATTACTAATCCGATCTAATATTCAGTTATGGGCAAATGTCGTGTATGTGGCAAGTCTTCTCTTTACATATCAGATGGGTTAGGTATCTGCCTCGATTGTATACGTGATAGGTGGGAAGAAGTCAAACCCTTAGTCAAGGCGGTACACCGACGTGTGAGGAAGAAGTTCAACCTACCCGCAGAGGTACCACGTGCCGGTCAGCACCCCTGTACCGAATGTGGTAACGAATGTAAGATAGAGACTATCGGTTATTGTGGGTTGAAATACGTCGAATCAGGTAAATTAAAGAAACGCGATGGGCTTCTCGAATGGTACTACGATCCGCTACCCACCAACTGTGTAGCCGCATTCGCCTGTGCCGCTACGGGATGTGGTTACCCCAAGTACTCACGTACAAATGGTGTTGAGTATGGGTACAAAAATCTTGCTATCTTTTACACTGCATGTTCGTTTAACTGTTTATTCTGCCAAAACTGGCACTTCCGTGTATGTAACCCACGACCAACCACACCAGAGGAGCTGGCCCAAAAGGTGGACCCCCGTACCGCATGTATCTGTTATTTTGGTGGCGATCCGGGTCCCCAGTTCATACATTCCATAAAGACGTCAGAGCTTGCCATCAAGCGTGGTACAAGGGTCTGTTGGGAGACCAACGGCAACCTCAACCCGTCTTTACTTGGACAGGCGTTTGAGCTCGCACTCGAATCTGGTGGTACGATTAAGTTTGATCTCAAAGCATACGATGAGAGGGTTGCACTCACGCTGTGTGGTGTATCCAACCGCCGTACGCTGGATAACTTCAAACGTGTGGGTGAGAGGTTTAACGAACGTCCAGTACCGCCGCCAGTAGTTGCAAGCACATTATTAGTACCTGGTTATATCGACGAACATGAAGTCGAACAGATAGCCAAATTTATCGCGGGTATCGACCCACGCATACCGTACTCGTTGCTCGCATTCTATCCACAGTTCCAGATGAACGACCTACCCACAACACCACGTGAGTTAGCCCTACGTGCATATGAAGTGGCCAAATCGGTTGGGCTCGTAAACGTACACATCGGAAATATACACCTACTTTGGTAGTTCTTGATAATCACAGCTAACGAAATATTTTAAATCCTAATGCCAGAGATAACCACATTGAAGGGGATGCACGACTTCCTGCCCACCGATATGTACGTACGACGTTACGTTATCGATAAGATACGCAATGTTTTCGAAAAATACGGGTATGAACCACTTGAAACACCCGCACTCGAGTACTATGATGTACTGAGTGCCAAATACGGTGAGGAGGAACGCCTTATATATAGATTTCAGGATTATGGTGGTAGAGAGGTGGGGTTGAGGTTTGATCTCACTGTACCACTTGCGAGGGTGCTCGCTTCACATAATGAGCTACCGTTACCATTTCGACGCTACCAGATACAACCCGTATGGCGTGCTGAGAAACCGCAAAAGGGTAGGTTCCGCGAGTTCTACCAGTGTGATGTTGATCTTGTAGGTATCAAGTCGATGGCTGCAGATGCTGAGATAATAGCTATCATCTACGATACACTTAAGACGTTGGGGTTTGATAAATTCACCATCCGCATAAATAATCGCAAAATCCTGCAAACAATAGCGGAGAGGCTAAATCTACCCGCTGATAAATATTTACCGTTCTTCAGGGCTATCGATAAACTTGATAAAAAGGGATGGCCCGGCGTTGTAGATGAGCTCATGAGGTTAGGGCTCACCCACAGCAGTATCGAAGAACTTAAGGGGTTGCTCAAATTACGTGACGTACCTACGAAGATAATATCAACCCTACGTAGGGTGTTGGGTGATATAGAAGGGCTATCGGAAATGGAGTCACTCTTCCAGTATCTTGATGCATACGGGATACCTACAGAGTATACAGTGTTCGATGTAGCCCTGGCAAGGGGGCTCGATTATTACACCGGGCCTATACACGAGACAGCGGTGGATGCACCCAAAATCGGTAGCATCACAGGTGGTGGTCGTTACGATAGGTTGTTGGAGATATTCACTGGTAAACCCATACCAGCAGTGGGTACAACGTTGGGACTCGAACGTATCATAATCGTAATGAAGGAGACCGGCATGATACCTGCATCCGCTATACCAACGAGGGTACTTATGACAATCTTCGATACCACAACCTACAAGAAAACGGTCGAGCTTGCACAGCGATTACGTGCGATTGGGGTTAATGTTGCCCTATACCCGGAGTTTGTCAAACTCAGGAAGCAACTCAAATACGCAGATAAGGCGAATATACCATGGGTCATAGTCATGGGACCCGACGAGTTAGCTGAGGGTACCTTCCTATTACGTGATATGAAGTCAGGTAACCAATACAAGATAAAGTTGACCGATTACCACAAGGTCAAGGAGTACATAGATGGGGTTTTGGGCTGATCTTCACGTACATTCGAAATATTCGCGTGCTACGAGCCAAAACATGGACCCCGCAGGGATTGCGAAGATTGCCAAACTGAAAGGGCTCAAACTCATGGGTACGGGCGATTTCACCCATCCTCTCTATCTGAAGGAACTGAAACAGTTACTCGAGCCCACCGGTACAGGGTTGTTCGTTTATAACGATGTGTATTTCATGTTAACAACCGAGGTAAGCAATATTTACGAGAAACACGGTCGTACCTATAAAATACATAACATTATTCTGGCACCCGATTTCCAACACGTAGAGGTTATCAATCGCTACCTCAGCAAGTATGGGGCACTCGAATCCGACGGCCGTCCTATTTTGGGGCTTGACCCCGAGCTCATGGTACGTGAGTTAAAGAAAATCTCACCCCAGATCGAGGTAATACCAGCACATATATGGACACCATGGTTTTCGCTGTTTGGTGCCAATAGCGGGGTGAACAAAATCGAAGACGCATTCGGCGATATGACCGAACACATACTGGCACTCGAGACTGGGTTATCGTCGGATCCATGGATGAACTGGCATTGGAGTGCACTCGACCGCTGGGCACTTGTGTCGAATTCGGATGCACATTCGCCACTAAATATTGGTAGGGAGGCTAACTACTTTGAGACCAAACTCGATTACTTTGATATCATCGACGCCATCCGTACGCAGGACCGTAAGCGGTTCGGTTATACGATAGAGTTCTTCCCAGAAGAGGGTAAATACCATTACGATGGACATCGCAAGTGTGGTGTGAGGTTACATCCACGTGAGGCGATGTTCAACGACAACATTTGCCCCGTGTGTGGTAAACCCTTAACGATAGGTGTGTTACATCGTGTGTATATGTTAGGTGATCGCACAGATGATGAGCTACCTAAGGATAGGATACCGTTTTATCACGTTATACCGTTGCGTGAGATAATAGCGGATGTAGTCCATATGGGTAAAGATTCACATACGGTGGAGGACCGCTATATGAGGTTGGTGCGTGAACTTGGTACTGAGATGGAGATATTGTTGAACCTCAACATAGATGATATAAAAGCTATCGATCCGGAGGTTGGCACCGCTATCGATAAGATGCGACGTGGTGAGGTGAAGGTAGAACCCGGTTACGATGGTGTGTATGGGGTGATAAAGATAGAAACAGAGCCACCGGAATCACCTCAGCTATCTTTGTTTTAGTGAATGGAGGTATTATGAAAATATTGACACTTTTTTGTGGTAACTTTGGCATCGAATACAATCTGTTCGATTTTACGGATAAGCGACTTATAAACTTAATAACCGGTATCATAACAGATATAGGGTCGAGGACCGCCGATAACCGTTACGAATGTAAGGGCATGTCTAAGCACGACATACGTGAGGTGTCCAACGTGATTGCGGCACTTAAGTGGATAAACGATACATTGGTTAAGGAGGGCTTCATAACGACACCTGATGATATAGATGCCGTAGTACATAGGGTGATACATGGGTTGACGAAATACAGGAAAGAATTGGTGAAAGTAACACCTGAGGTTATCGATGATGTGTTGGAGTTTGCCGATTTCGCTCCCGAACATAACCCCTATAATGCTGAGGGTATGAAAGCAGCGCTTATAGTTTATCCACATGCGGAACAGTTTGCATTTTTTGACACCGCACCGTTTGTTGACTTACCAGCAAAGGCGTACATGTATGGGTTGCCGTATCAGTTCTATACCCAATACCACATACGGAGGTATGGGTTTCATGGGATATCACACTTATGTGCAATCAGCGAAGCATGTAAACTGATAGGTAAATCCATGCAACGTATGAAGATAATCAGCCTGTACGTGGGACGTGGTGTCTCAATGGCAGCATTCGATAAGGGGAAAGCTATCGATACCTCCATGGGGTTTTCGCCACTCGAGGGCCTCATAATGAAGATGCGTTCAGGTAATGTAGATCCACAGATCCTGTTGTATCTTGCATCACGTGAGGGGCTATCACTCATTGAGATAGGTAGCATACTGAACAAGAGTAGCGGATTATTGGGGCTCATCGGTACGACCGACATCGGGCATGCATACGAGGAGGCTACCCGTGGTAACGAACAGGCAAGGGTGGGGCTCGACACGTTTGTATACCAGATACAGAAGTACTTTGGTGCGTATTATGTGGCGTTGAAAGGTGTTGACTTGCTTGTGTTTATTGCACGTGATGAAGATGTGGTACCACAGCTGTGGATAGATATTGTGAAAGGTCTGGAATTCATGGGTGCCGCTATAGATGAAACCAAAGCACATGCCACTGTACGTGAGGAGCCCACTATATTGAGTACTGACAAGTCTAGGTTCGCAATCGTATATGTACCAAGGCATGAAGAACGCTGTATGGCTAAGAGGGTGGCGGAGTTACTCCAAAGATGAAGATATTGGTACTGAATTGTGGTAGCTCATCCATAAAGTATCGGTTATTCGATGACGATACAACAATCGCAAGAGGTGTGGTCGAGAAGATAGGTGAGGAGGTATCGTTATTCTCACATCACTCCGAGGGTGTGGAGATCAAGAAACAGCCGATAAAAATACCTGACCATACCAGAGGTATCGAACTTGTGCTCAACACGCTCGTGGATAAGGGTGTCATCCACGACTATGGTGAGATAGATGCGATAGGGCATCGTGTTGTACATGGGGGTGAGGAGTTCAAATCCTCGGTACTTATAGATGATAGGGTGATGCGTACCCTCTATGCGTGTGTACCGTTTGCACCTTTACATAATCCACACAACATCAAGGGTATAGAGAGCTGTAAGCAGATATTGCCGAACGTACCACAGGTGGCAGTATTCGATACTGCATTCCATCAAACTATGGGGCCAGTAGCTTTCCTGTATGCGATACCATATCATTACTATGAAAGGTATGGGTTGAGAAGGTACGGGTTTCATGGTACATCACATTATTATGTATCAAACAGGGCTGCTGAGCTTATGGGGCAACCTATGAGCGAACTTAAGATGATAACTGCACATTTAGGTAACGGTTGCAGTGTGGCGGCAATCAAATCCGGTAAGGTGGTCGATACATCGATGGGGTTTACGCCGTTGGAGGGGCTCGTCATGGGTACAAGGAGCGGTGATATCGATCCAGCAATCGTTACATTCCTCATACGTAAGGAGAGGTTGTCACCGGACGAGGTCGATTCCATACTTAACAAGCGGAGTGGGTTGTTGGGTATTTCAGGTATATCCAACGATATGCGGCAACTCATAGATGCAAGCAACAAGGGTAACGAGCGTGCAAGGTTGGCGATCGATATATTCGCCTATAGGGTGAAAAAGTATATATCCGCATATGCGGGTGTGTTGGGTGGGGTTGATGCAATAGTATTTACCGCAGGTATAGGTGAGAATGCACCTCTTGTGAGGAAGAAAATACTGGAGGGGTTGGAATTCATGGGTATACAGCTGGACGATGAGCTTAATGAATGTATGGTGGGTGGTAGGGAGGGGGTCATATCGAAACCTGATGCAAAGGTGAAGCTGTTTGTGATACCCACAAACGAGGAACTAGTCATCGCACGTGAAACCCGCAAGATAGTCGAACAGCTGCAGGGGGTGAAGCCATGAGTATTGCAAGGTTTATTGACCAAACGTTACTCAAGCCTGACAGATCGGAAGCTGAGGTTATCGATTTCATCCGTCGCAGTAAAAAGTATCCGTTTGCAGCAATATTTGTGTTACCGAGGTGGGTGACACTTGCGTGTGGGGAGCTCAAAGATACGAAGCTGAAGGTAGGTACGGTGGTAGGGTTCCCATTTGGTGCGAACAAGACTGAGGTTAAGGTTAAAGAGACACAGGTGGCGGTGGAGGATGGTGCGAAAGAGATCGATATGGTGATCGATATAGGGGGGCTCAAGTCAGGTGATTACGAGAGGGTGCTCACCGATATTAAGGAGGTGGTGGCTGCTGCTGATGGTAGGTTGGTGAAGGTTATCATAGAGACAGCGTATCTTACTGAACGTGAGAAGATCAAGGCGTGTGAGCTCATAATTGAGGGCGGTGCACATTTTGTGAAAACATCCACCGGCTATGGGCCGGCAGGTGCTACAGTGGATGATGTGCGATTATTACGCCGGATAGTAGGTAATAGGGTGGGGGTGAAAGCCTCCGGTGGTATAAGGACTTACGCACAGGCGATGGATATGCTACGTGCGGGTGCGTCACGGATAGGTACATCAACCGGGATAGAGATTGTGGAGGAGGAGCATGCCAAATCTAAAGGAGATAATAGAGCGTAAGAAGCGAGGCGAACCACTCACGGAGGATGAGATAGCGTACGTTGTACGAGGATATGTTAGTGGTGAGATACCAGATTATCAAGTGGCAGCATTGTTGATGGCAGTATACTTCAGGGGTATGGATGAACGCGAGACGTTTGTACTCACATGTGAGTTCATCAAGTCAGGGGTTACGCTCGAGCTCGATGATATACCGGGGTTGAAGGTGGATAAACATTCCACCGGCGGGGTGGGTGATAAGGTATCGCTGATAGTGGCACCATGGTTGGCAAGTATGGGGTTGGTGGTACCCATGATATCGGGTAGGGGGTTAGGCCATACCGGAGGGACGTTGGATAAGCTCGAATCCATACCGGGGGTGAGGACGGATTTCACGGTGGAGGAGTTCAAACAGCTATTGCGTGACCATCGTGTGGCAATAGTGGGGCAAACCGATGATATAGTGCCTGCGGATAGGAAGTTCTACGAGCTACGTGATATCACATCAACCGTGGATTCGCTACCGTTGATGGTTGCCAGCATAATGAGTAAAAAGTTGGTAGAGGATCTCGATGTGCTGGTGCTGGATGTAAAATGTGGTACGGGTGCGTTCATGAAGACACGTGATGCAGCTGAACAGCTGGCAAGCTTATTGGTTAAAGTAGGTCAATCCTATGGGGTGAAGACAGATGCGGTGATAACGAACATGGATGTACCATTGGGTAGATGTGTAGGTAATACGCTTGAGATGAAGGAAGCTATCGAATTTATGCGTGATGGTAAGATGGAGGAGGATCTAAAGCATGTGGTGATAACGATCATCGAAAGGGTGCTCGAGCTTGCGGGTATGGAGATGGATTACTGGCGGTACCTTGAGTCAGGTGCGGTATATGAGAAGTTTGTCGAACTTGTGGCTGCACAGGGTGGTGATACATCATACGTTGAGGATACGGGTAAGTTGAGGACCGCAAACCATGTGGTGGAGCTCAAAGCATGGGAGACGGGTAACCTTCTAAGCATGGATACCGAACGTATAGGGTGGTTAGCTAACCACCTGGGGGCGGGTAGGTTCAAGAAAGGTGATAAGATCAACCATGCAGTAGGGTTTGTTTTCTGGCACAAAACTGGTGACATACACAGAGGCGATGTCATCGCCGAAATACATGCAGATGACAGAGAGTTAGCTGAATGGGTGAGGGATGAGCTACGTAAAGCGATAAAGATTGGATGAAATAACCATTCCAGGGGAAAAGGTTTTGATTGGCTTGACGGAACTAAGATGTTTATCTATACTTGGTTGAAAAGAAAGACGAAATTGATATGATGATGTCGGAGACTGCATTCAATCCATGAGAGTGAAAAGGAGGAAGAAATAATATTTGTAATAGTATTATTTGCAAGCTCGGTTTTGGAGGGACAGGTCTTTGCTACATTATCTCTAAAAGATGTAGAAGATATACAGGCGCTGATATCAAGTGGCTACGAGTTATTTGATAAAGGCTATGTTGATAGTGCATATAGATGCTTTGAGAAGATCATAAAAATGGATTCTACCATTGCAGCAGGATACTATCATACGGGTTGCTTATATGCAAAAGAAAGTAAGGATAGCGTAGCAATAACCTGGCTATGTCGTGCTCTGAAAAAGAAGATGTGCTTCGTAACATATAGATGGGCACTATGCCTTGACCCAGATTGGAGAGAATTAAGGAAAAAATCGATATGGAAAAAGATTTACAATGCACTGGATATGAAAATCAAAAATTTACTATCACTTGCTGATTCTGTAGGGATTTTCAAAAAAGATGTATATCTTGAGCTCGCAAGAATATATAGCGCAAGGAGGGATACAGGTAACACAATAAGATATTTGAAACTGGCACTTGAGCATGGACTGAGTAATCTAGCTGTTATAAGGGGAGATTATGATTTTGAACCAGTGAGTGATACATTGCAAAAAGTTGCAAAAAGTATAATCGAAGAAAGGCATAAATGGACTGGAACGGTTGAGCAGAAAATTTATGGATTAATGCTGGTACACTCTGCAATAAAGTATAATTGTGCTGCACTATGGTTGGCTGATTTCGATGATTGGGACAGTGAAGTACAAAGGTATATCCCACTCGTAGTAAAGGCAAAAACAAAATTGGAATATTATCGCATTCTCGAAAAATTAGTGGCAAGCATCAATGACGACCATACTCGGATAATATATCCATCTGATGTCTATAAAAAACTGGATAAACCTCCACTCAAAGTTATTAACATAGAAGGTAAATTTTATATTGAGAAAGTACTTTCACCCGAATTGGTGAAAAGTGGTATAAAGCCTGGCATGGAAATAATCGAGATAAATGGTATCCCTGTTCACGAATATGCAAAAGATAGTGTCTATCTGTATATTCCTCAGAAACCAAAACACTCAGCAGATTGGGATTGTGCAAGGAGGTTGCTTACGGGCAAAAAAGGAACAGAGATAAGATTAGCATTACGAGATTGCAAAGGTAAAGTAAGTACTTTCAGAGTGAAGAGAAATGCTAAAGATATAGTAAAAGAAGAAGAGAAGCCATTAGTGGAGATGAAGAAATTTCCTGGCAATATTATTTACTTTAAAATTGGGGGATTTTGGGGTGATGTGGTGGATAAATTTTTGGAACATTTTAAGAAATTAAACCTGGATAAAGTAAAAGGGATGATAATTGATGTGCGTGAAAATCCAGGCGGAAACAGTGGTTTAGGTGATGAGATAATCTCTTACCTCATCGATAAGCCGGTGAGGAATTATGTAGGTATGTATTCGCCTGTTTACATTCCGCTGCGAAAAGCAAGAGCAAGCTACCCCAAAATAATGTTGAACTTGAGTAGTAAAGGTAGATTAATTTTCCCCGCAAAAGATAAAAGATATATAGGTCCACTCGTTATACTTACATCCCCGGGAACAGGTAGTGCAGCAGAAGATTTTGTCCGTCCATTTAAGGAATCCGGGCGCGCCACTATCATTGGTATGCCGACATCGGGTGGAACAGGCAACCCATTATATGTATACTTGCCAGGTGGAGGGATACTGAGAGTTTGTGTGAATACAGAGCCATTTGTGGGCAAAGGAATAATGCCTGACATTTTGGTCTTCCCAACCCAGAAGGACATAGCAGAAGGCAAAGACAGAATACTTAATAAGGCACTTGAAATCCTTAGGCACAAAAATTAAAGAGACTTCTGAAAAGCTTCCTATTACATTAATAAAAAGGGGAAAGCGCTTTTCCATTTTATCCTTGACTTTTACTCCTATCTGCTATGTATTACTATCAATGCGCAATGGCTCAATACAGGATGCAAAATCGCCTTCTGTCAGATTTGACTTTTGCACTTCGCAATCTTCATTTTGCAATTGCCGTAAGGCTATTAAGGCGCTACGTGGAGTTATCACACTTTGACAGGGCTACACCAAACCGCCCTATTGCAGGTTGATTCTTGAACTTTAGAAGCTCTAACTGCAAGATTTTTAGAAAACTATTGACAAAGTTAGGAATACCTAATATAATTAAATTAACCTAATTAAGGAGGTGGCGGATGGTGCAGGATGTTTCGGCTATCAGCCATTCGCTGAAGGATTATCTGCGGAGCATTTTTATAATTAAACAAGGGGGAAAGATGAAAAAGTATGCATTGGTTATGGTTTTAGGAGGTATTCTCATCTTTTCAGTCATTGAGAATGTCTTTGCGGAAGAGACTGTCGGCTGTCCTCACGCTGTGGGTAAGGGCAAATTCAAGATTCGTGGTAAAGTAGCATATATCCAAGCCTCAAAATGCTACTCTGATGAAGTATGGAAGGCGCTCCACAGTGGTTCGCCATACTCGTTAGATTATGACAAAATGGTGGATTTGCCCGATGGTTGGCATCTGAGGAAAACCAGAATTGTAATGGGGTTGGAGTATGGGATCATTGATAGGTTAAGTGTGGGAGCCCTTATCCCGTATGTGGTGAAAGATCTAAAGAGGCAAGTCTGGTCGAAGCAAGCGAATAAAACTGTGTGGAAGGAAGTCAAGGATAACGGGCTTGAGGATCTCTGGCTCTCAGCCAAATATTTGGTATATTCAAAATCCCCCGGCTTGTTGGGTTTTGATTGGAAGGATGGCCTTTTCCTCGCCTTTAGCTACAAACCCTCTATCAGTTCCGATGGGAAGATAAAAAATGGTATAGGAAGCGGGACAGAGGATTTCAAAGTCGTGGTTCTCTCTCATCCTCACCTTACCGAAAACCTCTTCCTCTGTAGCGATGTATGGTATCAATACAGGGGAAAGGTTAAGGAGATAGATGGCTTTTCCAAGTCGGGTTGGGATCTGGGAGATAAGTTTGGATATCGCCTCTTCGTCGGCTATGAGTTTGACAAATTCGCTATAGTCGGTGGCCCACAGGGATGGATTGCCAGAAGCAACAAAGACAAGGACGGAAATGAACTTGAAGACAGCGACACATATTCCCATGGAATAGTAGTAAAGTTACGTTGGATGCCATTTGGGGATGAGGAAGCAGGCTCTATAGACCTTGGTATAAGGATACTTTATGCAAATAAGACTGCCTTTGCTCCTGATTTTATGTCGGCTATTTGTGGTAGAATAAAATTCTGACGAAAGAATTAGCGAAACAGCACCTAATAGCGGGTATGCGGTTCGTGGAGTTTACCCAAACCTTACGGGCTTCGCATACCGCCAAGTGTTAGATGATATGGCGAGCTTGCTAAATAGTAGGATAACTAATATAATAACATTATGGGCGGTATGATTCTATACTGAGACCCCCGGGGGATACGATAGATTTGTCAAGAAAAAAATCTTTTAAAAATAGTCTTGACCTCTGCTTTTCTTTAGCTATATATTATATAATGTTAAACGATAATAAACTCTGGCAGGTACAAAAGGAGTTAAAAATAATGACCCTCGGGGAGACCACAAAATATTTAAAAAGAGGTGAAAAAACATGAGCAGGGCAACAAAGAATAATTGTCGTCCAGAGGGGAGTATATGCGAACCATTGGCATATCTTCCCAAATTGGTTGGTATATACGACAGTTCGGATATGAGCGAATTAAGCGACATTTGTGAGGCTGTGTTAAATGGAGATAAGCTAAATGGAGAAAATACAATTAAAAAGACTGGTTGAACATTGCGTTGACATTACGTCATCTATAATAATTCCTGAAATTACACCTAAAGGTTGTATTTTGGTTCGAAGTCCAGACGGAACGGTATATGAAGACGATGTTACTACGCATCATTTAGTAGAGTTATTAACGCAACTAGATTCAGAAAGATTTTCATCCATAATCAAATCTGCAATAGAGTGGTTTGTAAAAGAAAGAAGCGATCTTCACAATCCTTTTTTTGTGGATACAATAATCTCCGCTAGGAGTATATCTGATAAGGATATCAAAAAATTAATTGAAAAAAGTATATTGCTTCGAAAAAGAAAAAGTGGGTTAATTTATATGTACGCTGCCTTTCTGGACGGAGGAGATATTTTTTCTACGTTATGGGCGACAAAAATTCTTTTATCAACGCCTATTAAAAATGAATATTCTGAAACAATAAAGGAAGCTTTAGTTGCTGTATGGAAAAACTGGAACGATATTCATAGAACATCATTTAAAGGCTTCTTTTTAGAGCTTTTACTTAAAGCGAAAATAGATAATGATTTGCCCAATCCTAAAACAGTTATAGACGAGATAATTCACGAACAAAGAGAGAATTATTTATGGGATAGCTCATATC
>CBFDTI010000013.1:0-22479 GCA_965612795.1 uncultured bacterium
ATTTGAAGCCTACCTATGAGGGATTGAAAACAAGTGTTGACATTTGAATATCTGAGTTATATCAAAACTTGAAATGGTAAAGTTTAAAAAGCCTGTGCTAAATCGCCTTTATAATTTCCTCAATAATAACCCCTAAGATAAGGGGATTTCCTTAGAGTTGAAGAAGGGGGGTCCCTCATGGAGGAGAAAGTCAAGGGGTGTATAATTACATCGAAGGTGCTCAAATGGGCGAGAAGGTTTCTTGAGGAAAAAGGGTTTATGGAGATACTTCCTCTTATTCTCACAAAATTATCCGACCCTTTATTACAAGTGGAATACGCGAGAGCCCAAATAGGTGATAGAGAATTTCTCCTTACGACAAGTATGATCTTTCAAAAACAGATTTTAATGAATTACTTCGAAAAAATATTCATAGTTTCCCCAAATATTCGGATTGAAAAAGAGTCTCCCCATCATCTTATAGAGTTTGTTCAGATTGATGTGGAAATAAGGAACGCAGGAAGAGAAAGCGTGTTATCCTTTATAGAGGATTTTTTGATTTATATAATTTCAAAAGTTAAAGAGGAGATTCCACACCTTGTAAAAGTATCGGTGCCCAAAAAACCTTTTAAAAGAATTACGGTACTTGAGATGAAAGAGAATTTTGGAGATATGCTGAATTTCTCAAAAAGCATAGAAGAGCCTCACTTTCTTATTGATTTTTTGGAAAAAGAACGAGAATTTTACGATAAAGAAGATCCTGAAAGAAGAGGCATTTTATTGGATTACGACCTTATCTACCCGTTTGGTTTTGGAGAGGGGCTTTCAGGAGGGGAAAGAGAATATGAGTATCACAAAATAGTTGAGAGAATAAGAAGAAAAGGTATCCCTTTAGAGATTTTTAAAGAATATTTAGAATATGCAAAGGAAGGGTTTTATCCTTCGGCAGGATTTGGATTGGGAGTCGAGAGGCTCGTGAAATACTTGGGAGGGTTTGATGAGATTAAAAAGGCAAGATTTTTTATTTATTAAATCTTACATTATCTTTGCATAAGGTATATATGGCTCGCTTCTTTTTATCAACTGAATATAGCACAACAGAATGGTACCCAACAAACACCCTGTAACTACAGACCCCATTTTAACATCTTCCCCTCCTTTTATGTAGCTTCAGCGTCCGGCTTCTAATCGAAGAAACGAAACCAGTGCCAATTGAAAGAACCTACTTATGAGGGGTGAAAGCTAAGATCCGGAGTAGCAAGTAGATTAAACTAAAATTCGGGGGAACGTTGCATTTCGAGCATAAAGCACGATATTAAAAAGACATGATGACCGCCAAGCGTAGTGAAGCGGGCGACTTGAGTGGTATCAAACCGCTCCAATACACTCTCATCATCGACATATCGATCGACAATAAGCTCCTAAAAGCAGAGAGCAGGATAAAGCTGCTGAACGCTGGTGCTGAACCTGTGGATAGATTTCAACTGCTGTTGAATAGAGGGTTGAATGTTACGGCCATCGAATACGATAAGGGTGACGTATCGTTTACGCAGAGACGGGACGGGTTTACGGATTTAAAGGAAATGGTGGTGAACATTGTTGATGTGCTTCTTGGTAAGCCATTGAAGGGTGGCGATACCGTCAGTATGCATGTAACGTATGAGGGTGAAATAAGCAGTTACGAAGATATCTTTGCCTACATAAAGGACAGGATAAGCGAAGAGTATACGCTTATCAGAACCGATGCTTTCTCGTATCCCATTCTGGGGGTTATGGAGTTCAAGAGACTGATCTCATTAATCCCCCAACAGCGGGTCGGTTTTGAGCTCAAGGTAAGGGTACCGACGGGATACAAAGTAGCTAATGTTGGTAAACTCTTGAGTTATGTGGAAGCCGATGATAAAGTAACGTTTACCTATGCAAGTAAGCTACCCAGCTGGAGGATAGACATAGCGGTTTCAGAATTCAACCTGCTATCAGATGAAGAGCTCGACCTACATGTGTTTGCACTTGAAGCCGACCATGTACATGCAGAAAGGATCCTACGTGAGTTGATGCGATGTTTGAGGTTTTATAGGGGTTGGTTCGGTGACCCAGGTCGTTGGGCAGGCTACACGGTTATAGAGGTACCGGAGGGTTGGGGTAGCCAGGCAGATGTCACTGGGATGCTATTGGAGGCCAAAAGCTTTAGGGATGGACAAAGGGTTGAGTCACTTTACCACGAGCTGGCACATCTGTGGAACGTCACTTCTGGTGAGAGGATACCATCCAGGTTTCTTGATGAGGGGTTTGCTACGTATTTACAGCTATTGGCAGTAAGGGAGTTCTTTGGTGAGGATATATTCAAGGAGAAGCTGGATAAGTTCAGACAACGAGCTGTGAAGATGGCCGAGGATAACCCCATCCTTCTTGAAATCCCGGTAGCCAGCTACGGTGAACATGGTGCAACTGATGCATCCTATTTCGTGGGTGCATGGATATTATACATTCTACACAGGATTGTAGGGGATAGGTGCTTTAGAGATACCATCAGAACATTCCTCAAACGCTACAGTAATAAACCAGCAACCTTAGAGGATTTCAAACAAACCGTACTTAATACCTGCGGTACGAAAGTTGACAAATTGCTTAACGAATGGCTATTCGGGAACAAAGCCATACAGTACTTAAAGCAGAACACCCCAGTAGAGGAGCTATTGGAAATCTATGGACCCCATATGTAGATGGATTATATACAGGGGCGGAACCAATAACTGAATGTGGGTGTAATGAACTGTGGGATATTCTTCTGGTTTGTCCTCTCGGTGCTTGTAGGTTGCTACTGGGCCAGCAAAGGGCGTAGTTTCATCGGTGGGTTACTGCTCAGTATGTTGCTTTCACCACCTATTGGCTTGATCATCGGTGCAATACTTAAGCCTGACATCGAGGGGGACGACGATGAGCTAGATGGATGACTCAATCACCTGCAAGTGGGAACACCACAGCGATGTTGGAGTGTATGATCAGATCAGCCAGCCCACGTGCATCCGACGAGTACGTACCTGCTATATCGATCGATATATTGGAGCTGAACCAGAACCTTATCCCCACAAGGATTATGTCGAACGGTTCCAGCTTTATCTCCGGATAGTAAAGGAGCTTCGGTAACCGTCCATATTCGACGATAAGCTTGACGTCTTCCTTGAGCTGCGAGCTCAACCCCAAACTGCCACCAATAAATAGTGGATGGTTTTCACGTTCTTCACCGGTCTCGTACACGCTGCGCATCCTGTAATCACCGACGAAAAGGTTAAGGTATAACCGATAATCCTCTAACTTGTAATTACCCAACAGCGATATTGAGCCGTACTTCATGAAATATGAATACATGCCAGCACCCGCCCATGCACCTGCTTCCCCTGCTTGCAGGTAGTAGCTTTTGGTTTGCTCACCGAACGGTGACGATTTGAGCATGATGGTTAAATACCGGTGTAGCCGTATCTTGAGTGCGGTCGCTGGTACATTCAGTATGCCACCCATCAGGTTGGTGAAAAACCCACTTATGCTTAATTCGATCTCACCTATGTCACCGAGACCAAAGTTTATGCTACCGATAAGAAACTTATCCCCAAACCTGTACGTGGCGCTACCACCTGATATGGATAGGTAACGGCTTGGCAATATATCCGATGTTGGGGTTAAGAACAGGCGTGAAGGTTCATAATTTGTTAACCCAAATAAGATGAGCCATCCAACCATACCACCCCCTTTTAAACAAGGATATGTGCAAACATCGTGGGTCAACACAATTCTTGACATTCGGTTTATTTCAGTATAAATCATAGCATATGAGGCAACCAAGGCTTACCGTCGATATTATAATTGAATTGCCAGCTGGTATTGTGTTGGTGGAACGCAAGAACCCACCTTATGGTTGGGCGATACCGGGTGGGTTTGTCGAGTATGGTGAGACACTTGAAACCTGTGCGATACGTGAGGCAAAGGAAGAGACAGGGTTGGATATCTTCAACCTACGTCAGTTTCATGCATACTCGGATCCGGATCGTGATCCACGTGGACACACCATCACCGTGGTGTTTATCGCACAGGCAACTGGTACACCACATGCGGCGAGTGATGCCAAAAACGTGGGGGTATTCACAAAGGATAGCCTACCCGAGAATATAGCGTTCGACCATCGTAGGATACTGGAGGATTATTTCAACTGGAAAACCTACTGTGAGAGGAGGTTAACCCCCTGATGCCTATATTTGAAGGTGAACACGAACGTTCGCGGTTGGAGAAACTCAACCGCTGGAAAGCATTGGGTGTTAACCCCTACGCGTATGGGTTTGAGCGTACCCATACGACAGATGAGGTGAAATCTAACTACGAGCAGCTCCATAACGCAGGTACCCAGGTGCGGGTGGCTGGCCGCATAGTGGGGTTGAGGTTTCATGGTGGTAGTACGTTTGCACATATACAGGATAGGGAGGGTAAGCTACAGATATACCTGAAACGCGATATACTGGGGGAAGATATCTATGGTAGGGTGAAGCTACTCGATATCGGCGATATAATAGGGGTGGAGGGTGAGGTATTCACCACGAAGACAGGTGAGATAACCGTGTTAGTACGTAAGTTCTGGTTGCTGACTAAGTCATTACATCCATTACCCGAGAAGTGGCACGGTCTACGTGATATAGAGTTACGTTACAGGCAACGTTATATCGACCTTATCGTCAACCCTGACGTCAGACGTATCTTTTGCACCCGTATGCGGATAATTAATGAGATACGTGATTTCCTCAACCAACGTGGTTATATAGAGGTGGAAACCCCCATACTTCAACCCATATACGGAGGGGCGTTCGCTAACCCATTTGCAACACATTACGAGGCGCTCGACCAACCCGTATACCTGAGGATATCGAACGAACTCTACCTGAAACGCTTGATAGTTGGTGAGCTTGAGAAAGTTTACGAGATAGGTAGGATGTTCAGGAACGAGGGTATGGATCGGCTACATAATCCTGAGTTTACGTCGATCGAAATCTACGAAGCGTATACGGATTATGAGGGGATGATGAGGCTAACAGAGGAGCTGCTCACACATGTTGTACAGAAGGTAAAGGGTAAGCTCACACTTACGTATCAGGGTAAGGAGATAGATTTCACCCCTCCATGGGCAAGGGTTACGTTTTTTGATGCACTCCACCAGTACACCGGTAAGGATTTCAGCAAGCTTACAGCGGACGAAATAGTCAGCACCGGCAAGGAGCTCGGCATAAAGGTGCAACCCCACTGGCCACCGGGTAAGGTGTTGGAGAAGCTACTCGACAAGTATGTAGCACCTAACCTGCAGAACCCTACCTTTATCTACGATTATCCACGTGATATATCGCCGTTGGCGAAATCCAAACGCGATGGCTCCAACCTCGTGGAGCGGTTCGAAATCTTCATCGCAGGTTTGGAGATAGGTAATGCATTCAGTGAGTTGAACGACCCACAGGAACAGTATCAGCGGTTTGTGGAACAACAATCCTACAAAGCTGAGGGCCAGATTATGGATGAAGATTTTATACATGCACTTAAGGTGGGTATGCCACCTACGGGTGGGTTGGGGTTAGGTATCGACCGTATCGTGATGATACTTGTGGACGTACCCTCCATACGTGATGTGATGCTATTCCCCCACATGAGGCAATAATGTCGGTGATACTGTTTTTGTCCAAACGCCATCTGCTTAAGGGTAGCAGTGTTTTCCACAAGCTTGTTATAGGGGTGGCTGTTGGTGGTATAACGCTGGGGGTGGCTGCCCTTATAGTGGTGCTGTCGGTAATGAATGGCTTCCATAAGGAGGTCGAATCACGCATATTGCGGGCGACACCCCATATTATGGTGACACGGTTTTATCACCAACCGATAGGGGATTACCGTACACTTATGGAGAGGGTGCGAAACTTCCACGGGGTGGCGGATGTCGAACCTATTGTCGATTTCAAGGCTATACTGCGTGAGGATGAAAACATGGAGGGTGTTGTCGTGCAGGGGGTGGTGGAGCCACCTACCTGTACGGTGGTGAGTGGCGATTCTATCCCCGGTGAGGGTATCCTCATAGGTAAAGTACTATCTGACGTGCTGGGTATATACGTAGGTGATACAGTTGAACTGTGGGGTGTTAAAAGTGGCCAACATGCGCGCTTCTTTAAGAAGCAGCTGACAGTGACTGGTGTGTTCGATATGGGGTTGTACGAACCCAATGCATCGTTGACGTTGATATCACTTGGTTCGGCACAGCGGATGCTCGGTATCGGTGATGCGGTCACTCAGCTTAAAGTTGAGCTCACCAATCCATTCGAGGCACATGAAGTAGCCAAACGTATGCAACGTACGATAGGGTATCCGTACTTCTTTCTCACGTGGATAGATGCGAATGCAAACTTGTTTGCTGCACTTAAGCTGGAGAAGCTGACAATGTTTATACTGTTGTTACTCATAATAGTGGTGGCGGCATTCGCAGTTGCTGCTATATTGATGATGATGGTGGTACGTAAGACACGTGAGATAGGTGTGCTACGGGCGTTGGGTATGACCAAGGATCGCATACGGCGGTTGTTCATACTTGAAGGGCTATGGCTTGGTATCGCAGGTGTGGTGTTGGGCAATATTGTTGGGTTATTATTATGCTATCTTCTGGGTAAGTACAGGTTTATACATCTGCCGCCTGAAATTTATAGTATACAGTACTTGCCGGTGGCGGTGGAGCCGTTCGATGTATTCTGGGTGTCAGCGCTCACGTTGTTGTTGGCATTACTTGCATCAATATATCCTGCGCAGCGGGCGGCTTCGTTGATGCCAGCCGAAGCCATAAGATATGCAGAATAGGAGGTAATATGAAGCTGAAGTTGGAAAATGTTGACAAAATAAGTGATAAGCTCTACAAGGGTAGGGCGAAGGAGTTTACGTTCCGTGTACCGGTTGTTGATGTGATGGATATTCTGTCGAGTTTGGGCAAAAAGCACCTACCGTGGAGTGACCGCCAAACCATAGGGCCACAACGTGGTATACCGTTGGTAATGTTTGTATCAAAGGATGGGCTTGCACGCTACAGTATAGGGACAATTGAACAGGGGTATGAATTTACGCTTGAGGTGAGGTTGGACGAGGCTGCTGCCGAGTATGTGGTAAAATTTGAATACCGTGAACCGACGGAGGTTACTTTCTACGTGGGTGACGAACCTGCACATTGGCAAGCGGTAGTCAATGACTATAGGGGATATGTGCGGGTTACGCCGATGAGGGCACCTGCAGCTGCTTATGAACCTACCTTCTGCTCGTGGTATGGTATACATCATCAGGTTAACCAGAAGTGGTCAATGGATGCGATGAGGTTGATGCATGAACTGGGTGTCAGCACCTACATTATTGATGATGGGTGGTTCTTCCCCGAAAAAGGTGAATGGGGTAGCTACGTGAAGACAGGTGATTGGCGGGTGGCACACGAGAAGTTTCACAACCTTAACGCTATGGTAGCTGATATGCATGCCATGGGGTGTAGGGTATTGTTGTGGATAGCACCGTTTATGGTGGGTAAGGAGAGTAACACGTACAAGAGTATGGCAAAATATCTGCGTGGCCCTGAGAACCGTCAGGTGAGGTGGTTAACCACCAACGATGAGCAGGCATTGAACCACGTTGTGGATACGTGTGCGAGGTTGATCAATGATTACGGGATGGATGGGTTGAAGCTCGACTTTATTGATAGCCTACCTTATGGTGAAGCGAATGGGTTAGGTACTTTCTACGAGAGGTTGAAGTCAATGTTCCCGGATAAGGTATTTGAGTTACGTCAGATGTATGCAAATATCTTTGCATCACAGTATGGGATGATATTCCGTGGGGTGGATACGCCATTGGATTACTGGAGTAATTTATCCAATATGATACTGTTACGTGCGTTTACACCTGAACCGCCACTACATATGGATTACCTGTACTGGCATTATGATGAGCATGAGGTTAACGTAGCACGCCATATGATGGTGAGTATGTTCTTCATACCGACGTTTTCGTTCGATCCCATGAAGTTGAAACCCGCACATAAAGCGATCATCAGAAAGTGGTTGGATTTCTACAACGAACATCGTGATACGTTGCTTAATAAGGGGTTCAGGGTGCAGAAGTTAAATATTGTCGTGGGTGACAACAGTAAACAGATCGTGGGGTACTTCCAACCCGATATCGTTGAGGTAGATGGTGCAGAAATCTACGTGTTGAATGGCAGTGAATCAGAAACTGTGATACTCAAGCGTGAAGGTGAGTACGAACTACATCGTGTACCGATAGGTGAGTATAAGGTAGTGAAGTGATGGATAGGTTCAAACAGCTGCTCAAACCATGGCTACCTTATCTACCTGATAGTGATATTTACCTGGTAGGCGGTACAGTGCGTGATATTTTGATGGGTCGTGAGCCGAACGATTTCGATTTCGTCATCATCAAGCAGGATGCTGCCACTGTAGCACGTGAATTCGCCCACCGTATAAAGGGGGCGTTTGTGGAGCTTGAACCCACCCGTAACGAGTATAGGGTGGTGAAACAACCATATACGTTTGATTTTGTGGGTGCTGACGATCTGTACGAGGATCTGAAGCGACGCGATTTCACAGTGAATGCGATCGCCTACTCTGTACGTGAGGGGGAGCTTATCGATATCGTGGGTGGTGTTAGAGATATCGAATCGATGTTGTTACGTCCCGTACGGGAGGTGAACCTACGTGATGACCCGTTACGTATATTGCGGGCGTTTAGGTTGCAGGCAGAATATGGGTTTAGGTTTGAGGAGGGGTTACCTAAGTTACTACGTAAGTATAGGGGGCTGTTGAATAATGTTGCACGTGAACGTATAGGTGAGGAGATGCGCCGTATACTGGCAGTATCTGCGGGTAAGGTGATACGTAGGATGGCGGAATATGAGGTGTTGGATGTGGTGTTACCTGAGATTAAGCCGATGCGTGGGTTGCCACATTTTAAGTTTCCAGTGGGGTCGTTACTGGAACACTCGTTGTGGACGTTGGAGGAGGTGGAACGCTACAGGCCTACACGTGAGTGGGAGGCTAAGTATCTCGATGAGAAGTTATGGTTGGTGAAACTTGCTGGTTTGTTGCATGATGTGGCGAAACCACAAACGTTACGTGAGGAAGGTAATGAGGTACATTTCTATGGGCACGATATTATAGGGGCAAGGATTATCAGGAAAAAGACGAAGGAGGAGCTACGGCTCAGTAATGATGAGACAAAGGTGGTATCCACTATTGTGCGGTTACATATGAGGCCACACCTGTTGATGGGCGAACCTGTACTTACACGACACGCTATGTGGCGACTGATACGTGATAGTGAAACTAATATCGTTGGTGTGATGGTTGTCGCATATGCGGATGGTATAGCATCGGGTGGCCGACAGATAGATAAGCTTAAACGTGTGCGTGATTCAGTGTACGACCTGTATGAGGAGCTACAGAAACCTAAACTGCCAAGATTGGTGACCGGTTACGACCTTATAGATATGGGGTTGAAACCTGGCCCGATATTCAAGGAGATACTGGGTGAGGTTGAAGAGCTGCAGGTGGAGGGTATTATCACCACACGTGAGCAGGCGCTGGAGTATGTCAAAAAGAAAGTTGAGGAGCTCAAAAGCAGTGGTAGAGTTTGAACCATAAACCAGTTGCTATAATTGACAGTAGCAAGGTTTCGCTCATATTTATTAGAGGATGGTGATTGGGTTACATTCCATAAACGTGGATAGTTTAAACAGGGGGTATCATGTCAGGACATTCTAAATGGGCACAAATTAAACATAAGAAAGCAAAGGTTGATGCACGACGGGGGCAACTTTTCAGCAAACTTATACGTGAGATAACCATAGCGGCAAGATTGGGTGGCGGTAACCCCGAGGATAACCCCCGGTTACGTAGCGCTATAGAGGCGGCGAAAGCTGCGAATATGCCCAAGGAAAATATAGAACGTGCAATCAAACGTGGTACGGGTGAGCTTGGTGGTAGTGAAGCACTGGAAGAAGTGTATTACGAGGGTTATGGCCCTAATGGAGTGGCGTTACTTGTTAAAGTGGTTACGGATAACCGTAACCGTACCACAGCAGCTATAAGGCATGTGTTCTCCAAGTATGGAGGTAACCTCGGTAGTGCGGGTTGTGTGGCGTGGATGTTCCAAGATAAGGGGTTAATATACATCGACAAAAGTGATGTAGCAGATGAGGATACGTTGTTGGGGTTGGCACTTGAGGCGGGTGCTGAAGATGTGCGTGATGAGGGTGATACATTTGCGATAATTACAGCACCACAGGAGCTACATCAGGTGAAGGAGTTTCTCGTCGAACATGGGGTTGGGGTTAGGAGTGCGGAGCTTACAAAGATACCACAGAGTACGATAAAGTTGGATGAAGCGACTGCGTTTAAGGTGTTGAGATTGGTGGAGAAGCTTGAGGAGCTGGATGATGTCCAACAGGTATATGCCAACTTCGACATACCGGATGAGGTGATGCATAAGATTGCTGAGAGTATGGCTGCAGGTGTATGAGGATTATCGGGGTGGATCCGGGGCAACGTACGGGGTTTGCTGTCATAGAGGGTGATAAGGTTATTAAGTCAGGTGTTATAGAGATAGGGAAGGTTACATCTTATGAGGGGTTACAGCATATATATGAGGGGATAGTTAAGGTATTGGATGAAACTACGCCTGATGTATTGGTATGTGAGTCACTGTTTTATCACAAGAACATAAAGTCGTTGGTGAAGCTCGCCGAAACCAAAGGTGTGATATGTTTAGCAGCTATCAAGCATGGCATACCGGTGGTAGAGTATACGCCACGTGAGATAAAGCTGGCAATCACAGGTAACGGTAACGCATCAAAGCAACAGGTACGATATATGGTGGAACAGATATTTGGTATCGAAGTGGATAACGTGCATGTGGCGGATGCATTAGCATCAGCTATATGTCATAGGGAGCGTGAAGCACATAATGTTGGATTACGTGAAGGGTAAGCTTAAATACAAGGAACGTAACAGGATAGTGGTGGAGGTGTTCAACGACAGCCTCGGTATCGACGTTAAGGTGCCTGATGACTGGGTAGCTGAGCTGAACGTAGGTGATACGATCTGCGTGTATTTGTATATGATGGTACGTGAGAGTGGTATCGAGCTGTATGGGTTTAGGGATATGCGGCAACGTGAGGTGTTCGAAGATATAATATCGGTACCTAATGTGGGGCCAGAAACTGCGATACGGATACTGGCGGAGCTTAGTGTGGACGAGTTCACCCATATAGTGGGTAGCGGGAACGAGCGTATGTTAGCATCTATTAGGGGGGTAGGTCCTAAGAAGGCGGAACGTATCATATTCCATCTACGTGATAAGTACAAGGTACCAGAACGGCGTGGTGATTGGGATACTGCGGTGGAGGTGTTGACCAACCTTGGGTTTGAGCGTCAAAAGGTATGGAAAGTGCTGCAGAATATCGACTGGAAGGATAAGGATTTAGAAGCTGTCATCAAGGAGGCATTAGCTAAGCTATGAGACCTAACATCACACATCCGGGGCGACTTGAGGGTGAGGAGGCGCTCGAACGTAGCTTACGACCGAAGACATTGGATGAGTTTATCGGTCAGCAGCAGCTTAAGGATAACCTACGTGTGTTTATATCAGCAGCCAAAAAGCGTAACGAGCCGATCGATCACCTGTTGTTGTATGGACCGCCGGGGTTGGGTAAGACCACGCTTGCACATATTGTGGCAAATGAGTTAGGTACTACTATTTATTCGGTGTCAGCACCTGCACTTGAGAAGCCGGGTGATCTGGTGGGCTTGTTGACGAAGTTGGGGCCACGTGATATACTGTTTATTGATGAGATACATAGGTTGAACCGCGTCATAGAGGAGTACCTCTATTCAGCGATGGAAGACTACAGGATTAGTATAGTGTTGGACAAGGGGCCGAATGCGCGTGCGTTTAATTTGAGGTTGGCACCGTTCACACTTATAGGGGCGACGACAAGGTCGGGGTTGATATCGTCACCGTTGAGGTCGAGGTTCGAATTCCATCTGCGGGTTAATTTCTACCCACCGGAGGAGCTTTGCCTTATAGTTAAGCGATCAGCTAACTTGTTGAATGTGGAGATTGACCACGATAGTGCGATGGAGATCGCCAAACGTGCGAGAGGTACACCGAGGATAGCTAATCGGTTGCTTAAACGTGTAAGGGATTTTGCTGAGGTGATAGGTGAAGGTAAGATCGATCGCAAGGTTACCGATTATGCGTTGGAACAGCTAAACGTCGATCCGTTGGGGTTGAACGAAGTGGATCGCGAGATATTGTTGACAATAGTGAAGGATTATCGAGGTGGCCCGGTGGGATTATCAACGATAGCGGTGAAGGTGGGTGAAACCCCTGACACCATCGAGGAGGTGTTCGAACCTTACCTTATACAGTTGGGGCTTATAAAACGTACACGCCAGGGGAGGGTAGCAACACCGTTGGCGTACCAGCATTTGGGGTTGGAACCGGGGCGGTTGTTCTGAGCCATGCGTGTAGCAATTGTGTTTGGCAGCAGGTCAGCAGAACATGAGGTATCTGTTACATCGGCAAAGGGTATATACGGTGCAATAGATAAGACCAAGTACGAGCTGGTGTTGATAAAGATTACCAAGCAAGGTGAATGGTTAGCTGTGGAGCATCCTGACGCTGATGAGGGGTTACCGGTGGTGATGGATCTGTCACGGTCGCCGGCAAGGTTCAGGATAGGTGAACAGTGGATAACCATAGATGTGATATTCCCTGTATTACATGGACCATACGGTGAGGATGGTACAATACAGGGGATGTGTGAAATGGCAGGTATACCGTACGTGGGGTGTGGTGTAGCTGCATCCGCTATAGCGATGGATAAGGATCTTACCAAAAGGGTGTTACGTGCGAACGGTATACCAGTGTTGGATTGGATAGCGGTTTATAAGCACGAGAGTATCGACCTGCGTGAGATTGGTGAACGGTTTGGATACCCGCTATTCGTTAAACCGGCGAGGTTGGGCTCGAGTGTGGGTATCACCAAGGTACATTCTGAGGATGGGCTACGTCCAGCTATAGAGTATGCGTTCGAATACGATAGTAAGATTGTCATCGAGAAGGGGCTCAACCGTCCCAGGGAGATTGAATGTGCGATACTGGGTAATGAAGAGCCACAACCGTCGATCTTGGGTGAGGTTATACCAGCACATGAGTTTTATGATTACGATGCTAAATACAAGAGCCCGAAATCGAAACGGTTGGTACCGGCACCGTTGAATGAAGATGAAACCCGTACTGCGCAGAGGTTGGCGTTGGATAGCTTCAAAGCTATCGGTTGTCGTGGTATGGCACGTGTGGATATGTTCTATGTGGATGGTAAGTTTTACGTTAATGAGCTGAACACAATACCGGGGTTTACACCCATAAGTATGTACCCCAAATTGTGGCAAGCGACAGGTCTTTCGTACAGCCAGCTTATTGATAGGTTGATTGAATTAGCTCTTGAAGCATGAAGGTATCGATATTTACGGATGCGTATTATCCACAGCCGTCGGGTGTATCTGAATATGTGCATTATATGGCAACCACCCTTCATGGGCGTGGTTATGAGGTTGAAATTGTTGCACCAAAATATCCAGAAAATGCGGAGATCGAATTTCCACGTACATATCGTATAGGTAAGGTTATAAGGTTTCGTGGTAACAAGGCTGAAGTTACGTTAGCGTATGGTGGTAATCTGGTGAATGAGATTCGTAAATATCTCTATCAAGTGCAGCCAGATGTGTTGATACTCAATGGACCGTTTCCACCGAATATATCGTACTGGGGGTTGAAATATTCGGAAGCGTTCAACATAGGTGTGTTCCATACGACTACCTTTAAACAGTACCGTATGGTGGCGGGTGCCTTCCGTAAGGTTTTCGGCCAAACATTTAAAAAGTTACATGTTAAGGTGGCTGTGTCAAAAACTGCACGTGATACGTTTCAACCTTATATACCGGGTGAGTATCACATCATACCGCCAGGTATCGATTTGCAGCGGTTCAGTTACAAAAAGCGTAAACCAACAGCGTATCCATCGATACTGTTTTTGGGTAGGTTGGACGAACGTAAAGGGTTGCATATTTTGTTAGAAGCGATGTCAACCGTGAAACAGAAGATACCAAGCGTGAAGCTGTACGTGGTTGGCAAAGGTAACGTATCATATTATAAAAATCTGGCATATAGGTTAGATGTTGCGGATGTGGTTGAGTTTAAAGGGGTTGCCGGGTGGTACGAAGTGCCTGAGTATTACAGTAAAGCGTGGATATACTGTGCACCATCGATAGGTGGTGAGTCGTTTGGTATTGTCTTATTGGAGGCGATGGCAGCTGGTGTACCTGTGGTTGCGGGTAGAAATCCTGGCTACGAGCAGGTGATAACTGATGGCAAGAATGGTATATTGGTGGAGCCAACCCCAAAAGCTATTGGTGATGCTATAATCAAGTTGATAAAGGATGAGAAATTGCGACATAATCTGTCGATGAATGGGTTAAACTTTGTGCAAAGATTTGCATGGCCAAACATTTGCGATAAGTTCATACAGCTGTTTAACACCAATGTGGGGTATAACCGCTAAGTTCTTGAAGCAATTTGCGAGCGTCACGTGTGAGGTGATAAAGATGAAGGGTGTGCTGTTTGTGATAAGGAGTTGGACAACAATTCTACTTGGTGTATTATTGCAATACGTTGGTATACCGCATTTGATTATTTGTAGGCGGTTAAGACGTAATCGTACGTTTAGGCTTGGAAATAAAACGTATAAGTACTTTTACCATCGTCACAATACCACGTGGCGTAATGAGCGTGCGGTGGAGATACCCATAATATGGGATTGGTTAACCCAGTATCGTAACAAGCGTATACTTGAGGTAGGTAATGTGTTATCACACTATTTTGAGGTGAACCATGATGTGGTCGACCGTTACGAGAGAGGTAAGAATGTGATCAATGCAGATGTGACAGAGTTTAACACCAACAAGAAGTATGATTTAATCATTAGTATTTCTACACTGGAACATATAGGATGGTTCTGGTATGAAGGGCCACAGAATTACGAAAAAGTAGTCGTAGCTATTGAGAAGCTGAAATCGATGCTCGCAGATGGTGGTAAACTGATAGTCACAATGCCTATAGGGTACAATTTTAAGCTCGATGAGCTCATAGATAAAGGTAAGGTAAAATTTACACAAATGTACTGCATGAAACGCATATCACGCGATAACCGATGGGTTGAGGCGAGTTGGGATGAGGTTAAGCACATGAAGTATGATACACCATACCCGGGAGCTAACGGGCTCGTGATAGGGGTGATCGAAAAATAACATAAGGGATTAAGCTGTACCGGTTGAGCCAAACCCGGACGTGTCACGTGAGGTGGGTGAAAGGTTGGCTTCTTTGAGGTTAACTTTTACTGTTTGATGGATGACAAGTTGTGCGATACGCATACCCTTGCGGATGTGGAAGGTATGTTTGCCTAAGTTGATGAGTATGACTTTGAGTTCACCACGATAGTCGGTATCTATGGTGCCGGGTGAGTTCAACACTGTAATACCATATTTTGCAGCCAACCCACTACGTGGACGTATCTGTGCTTCGTAACCTTGAGGTAGCTCAACCGCTATACCAGTGGATACTGTGCGGAATTCGCCTGGTGGTAAGGTGATGTCATCATTCGCGTATAGGTCTAACCCAACAGCGCCTGGTGTGGCGTAGGTGGGGAGCTTGGCATCTGGTGATAACCGCTGTACCTTAAGCTCAACGGTGGGCATTTCGATAAGTTAGTTGTAGTGCCCCCAACCGGACTCGAACCGGTACTACCACCTTGAAAGAGTGGTGTCCTAACCGCTTAGACGATGGGGGCACCATGGGCCGTGCGGGACTCGAACCCGCGACCCCTGGATTAAAAATCCAGTACTCTACCAGCTGAGTTAACGGCCCGCTGTCACAGAGCGGAGAGGGGGGGATTTGAACCCCCGGTCCCGCTTTTTAGCGGGACACGCGATTTCCAATCGCGCTCCTTCACCGGGCTCGGACACCTCTCCATACATTATAAATATGGGGCTAAACGGATAGAGTCAACCCAGTTGAATAACAGCTTAATAGCTTATCGATAGTCGCTCGTGATAGGGTGCGATACTTGAAGCAATCCGATTTGCGTTATATTTAAAAGATGGGGGTGAAGGAGATTAAGGATAGGTTTGAGAGTTTGCGGAGGTTTATTTGACCTCGAAGCCAAACGGCAGCGGTTACGTGAGCTACAGGAGAGGTTGAACCAGCCTGACGTATGGCGGTCACCTGAGGCAAGCAGGTTATCACGTGAATATAAGGAGTTGATGGAGCTGCTTGACGAGTTTGAGCGGCTCGAACGTGAGGTACGAGATATTGTGGAGCTATCGGAGTTGATGGGTGAGGACGAATCGCTGAAACATGAGGTAGATAAGTTGGTGAAACAGCTTGATGAGTTTGAATTAAAAGTTGTGCTATCAGGTGAGTACGATCGTAACGATGCGATATTGAGTATACATCCAGGTGCTGGTGGTACGGAATCGTGTGATTGGGCAGCCATGTTGTTCAGGATGTACGTGAGGTGGGCCGAACGCAAGGGCTATGGGATAAAGGTGTTACAGTACGAGCCGGGTGAGGTTGCAGGCATAAAAGCGGTCACCATGCATATATCAGGGCCGTATGCGTATGGGTATTTGAAGGCTGAACGTGGTGTACATAGGTTGGTGAGGATATCGCCGTTTGATGCCAGCCGGCGTCGTCATACGTCGTTTGCTGCGTGTCAGGTGTATCCATATATTGAGGAGGATCTGGATGTGGAGATCGATGAGAAGGATTTGCGGATAGAGACGTTTCGTGCGAGTGGGCCCGGTGGTCAGTACGTTAATGTTACGGATTCGGCGGTTAGGGTCACACACATACCTACAGGTATAGTTGTGTCGTGTCAGAGTGAACGTTCACAGTATCAGAACAAGATGACCGCGTTGAGGATACTCAAGATGCGCCTGTATCAGTTGAAACGCGAGGAGCAACGTCGTAAGTTGGATGAGCTTAGGGATAAGAGTGATATCGGGTGGGGGTACGAGATACGGTCGTATGTGTTACATCCGTACAAGTTGGTGAAAGATCATCGTACGGGGTATGAATCGACCAACCCTGACCTGGTGTTGGATGGTGAGATAGATGATTTCATAAGAGCGTACTTGTTGAAACCCAAAGATGGAAAGGAGTGATTGGCAGATACTCGACGTTAATATCAACAGGTTGGTTGAGGCGTTACGGGTGTTGGAGGATATCTGTCGGTTTAAGTATAAGTTGGTACAGGCGGCGAGGGGGTTGAAGTTGTTACGACATGAGGTAACCAGCTGGCGAAGTAAGTTTAGCGATCAGCTGCTACGTAGTAGGTGGTCGGAAACTGATCTGGGTAGGAAAGATTACGATCTACCGTATGGGGTGGCGAACCTGTGGGAGACGAACTTCAACCGTGCCAAAGAGAGTGTCAGGGTGATCGAGGAGCTAACACGTGTGTTGATACCTGAGGATGTGTCACTTGTACGGGGGTGGCGGTTTAAGCTGTACGATATGGAGAAGGAATACCTGAAGAAAGAGCTTGATCTCAGCTTCTATGCGATTGTGGGTGAGGAGCTGTTCAACCTCGACATCAAGCATGTAGTGGATGTATTCGCCAACGGTGGTGTAACCGCAATACAGTTGAGGGTTAAGCAGCTAAGTGACCGCAAGTGCTGGCAGCTGGCGGATGAGCTACATAAGCTGACGGGTGGATATAATATACCACTGATAATCAACGATCGTGTCGATATAGCGCTTGCGGTGGATGCTGAAGGTGTACATCTTGGGCAAGATGATATGCCGGCTGATATCGCAAGAAAGCTGTTGGGTTACGGTAAGCTTCTGGGTGTTACGGTGCATTCGGTGGAGGAGGCTAAGCTGGCAGAGGAGATGGGTGCTGACTACTTGGGGGTGAGCTCACCGTTTGTGTCGAAGACAAAGGATAAAATCATACTTAAGCCGTCGGAAATACGTGAGATAAAGCAAAACGTGGATATACCAGTTATTGTTGTGGGTGGTGTAAATCTCGACAATGTCGAGCAGGTGCTATCAATCGGTATCGATGGTGTTGCTGTACATCAGGCGCTGTTCGAACCACCCGATATCGAACAGAACGTTAGGCGATTGGGGGTAAAAATATTGAAATTACGTGAATAAACGGTCAGCTGTAAGGTTGACGTATGTGGGTGTAATATACTTTACAACGATAATATAAGGGGTTACAATTTTTATCTCACAGGTTCATTAAACATAGATCGGGGTGGCATGATAACAGGCCACCCTAACGAGACGGGATAGAGGGAGGTGAAGATGAGGCTAATAGGTATTTTCATCATATGTGCAGTAAGCTTGTGGGTGGGGATAATTGAGGCTATTTCGGTTGGATATGATGTCCAGCACATGACGAGCAGTACGGAGGAGGAGTTTGATTCACTCAACATGCGGTTGATGGGTAGGTGGCCGTTTGGACCATCATATGCGGTGGGTATGGATACCGCACGTAATCTGATATTTCTTGGCTCCGGTGGCGGCATTTTTATACTTGATTGCAGTAACCCTGAAAATCTGACTTATGTATCAGATATACGTACGATGGGTTTCGTGGAGGATATGTATTATGATGCAGGTACTCAACGGCTGTATTTGGCAAACGGACCTGCGGGACTGGAAATATGGGATGTGTCGGATGCAACACAACCTGCAAAACTTGGACAATACCAGATAGGGGGGTGGGCTGGCTACGTTACGGGTGTACATGTTCAGGGTAATTATGCTTATTTAGCAGGTGGTTCATTGTACATCATAGATGTGAGCGACCCGTACAATCCACAAGAGGTAAGCAGTTATTCGATAGACGGTAGCGTAAATGACGTATATGTGGTGGATAATTATGCTTATGTGACTGATAGGTGGTACATAAGGTTACTGGTTGTGGATATCAGTGATGTTAATCAGCCACAAGTTATAGGTCAGTGTGGTGTAAATGGTGCAGCAGTACATCGTGTATGGGTTGCAAACAACTATGCATATGTATGTGCCTGGAATTTATATGGAATAGGGTTACAAGTTGTAGATGTTGGGCAACCCAACAGTCCACAAGTTGTTAGCTCATGCAATACACGTGGTGCAGCATTTGGTATATACGTAAAGGGAATTTATGCTTATGTAGCGGCTGAACGTGGTTTACGTGTTATAAATGTGGGCAACCCCACAACTCCATATGAAGTGGGTTGCTACAATACAAGCGACCGTGCCTATGACGTATGTGTAGCAGCAGGATATGCATATGTAGCGACTGAGCGTGCTGGGTTACGAGTTATGGATGTTGGTGAGCCAAGCTATCCCAGTGAGGTTGGTCACTATGATACACCAGGGCATGCCAAAGCCGTGTATGTGAGAGATAATTATGCTTATGTTGCAGATGGCGATTCTGGGATAAGGATCATTGATGTTAGTGAATTGAGTAATCCTCATGAGATTGGTCACTGTGATGCACCAGGTGCATCGGACGTATTTGTTGTCGACACGCTTGCGTATGTTGCATGTGGTAACTTTCGTATCATAAATGTCAGTGATTTAACAAATCCGTACGAAGTGGGACAGTTTGCATTCGGTTACGATAACTATGCAACCGGTGTACAGGTTATTGATACCATTGCATATGTTGCATGGGGGCCTGTAGGGTTGGTGATTTTAAACGTTAGTGAGCCAACAAGCCCATCATTAATAAGTACATGTTCGACGGCTGATTGGCTACTTGATGTACGTGTGGTGGGTGATCACGCTTATGTGGCGGATAGGTTTGGTGGGTTGAGGATTATCGATGTGAGTGATCTCACAAATCCGGAGGAAGTTGGTCATTACGTGGCACCTGCTGGGTGTGCTGAAAAAATCTATGTCGTTGGCAATTATGTATACATAGCTTATGGTGGAGGTGGCCTACGTATTGTGGATGTTAGTGACCCAACCAATCCACAAGAAATAGGTTACTTGCAAACGTCAGGTAATGCATCTGATGTATTTGTGGTTGGAAACTACGCATATGTGACACAAACATATTGTTATGATGGGTTGCTGATTGTTGATGTGAGTGACCCCACCAGTCCGCAATTGGTTCATGGTTATGAAACTGCCGCATGGACATATGATGTATACTGTAGTGGGGGTTATGCTTATCTTGCAGAAGATTGGGCAGGTCTAAGGATCTTAGATGTTAGTGAGCCAACTGCACCGATGGAGATTAGTTGCTACTACGGTAATACGCCACATTATGCCACATGTGTACAGGTGGTGGATAATTACGCTTATATAGCAGATGGTGAAGCTGGCTTACGTATCGTAGATGTTAGTGATGTAACATATCCACAGGAGGTAGGGTATTACGATACGATAGGGTTCTCAGAGTGGGTGCATGTTGTGAACAATTATGCTTATGTAGCGGATGGTGATGCCGGGTTACGTATCGTAGATGTGAGTGAGCCAACCAACCCACAAGAAATCGGACATTACAACACACCAGGTTATGCCGAAGCAGTATATGTTGCAGGTAATTACGCGTATGTGGCGGATGGTGATTCCGGCCTACGTATTATAGATGTGAGCGATCCATACAATCCATACGAAGTGGGTCACCACAAAGTAACATTCCGATACGCTGCTGGTGTTTATGTAAGTGACGACTATGCTTATGTTACGTATAGGGATGATGGATTGCGAATCATAAATGTTAGTGAGCCAACCAATCCACAACAGGTGGGTTACTTCGCCATGTCCGATGCATATGGTGTATATGTTGTAGGGGATTACGCATACGTGGTGGGATGCTGGTATGGGTTAAGTATCGTGGATGTGAGCGATCCAACGAACCCAGAGGAGATAGGGTGTTGGGATGAGCCAAACACACCATGTGGCATATACGTAGTGGATGATTACGCATATGTTAGTAATGTATCGCCAGCAACCATGTGGATCATAGATGTTAGTGAGCCAACAGAACCAGAAGTTGTAGGTTACTACAAGTACTATGGAAGGGACTATTGTGACAACGGTGTGCAGGCAGGAATATACGCTGTAGGAAGTTATGTATATTTACCCATGGGCAAATACGGTTTACATATTCTCGAAAATCAACTCATTGGTGTTGCAGAGCAAGCTTGTACATTTTATATTAAAACGATGATGGAACGTGGTGTGGTGAAATTCGTCATACCACAGGGATATGCGGTGGATATATCGATCTATGATGTGATGGGTAGAAAGGTTGCCAACATCAAAGGTGAGAATGAGCTCATATTCAGACCCAAAGCCGGTGGTGTGTACTTCTGGGTGGCAGAAACAGAGTCAGGTGCTAAAATCAAAGGCAAGATTGTGATAGTACGGTGAAAAATTTGATGAAACGGTAATATCTGGATGTGAACGATGGTAAAGTGGTCATTTTGAGATACATGAGCTGGATTTTAGTCTCTAAGCTTATCTACAAAGGAAATCGAATAGATTGACTTTTCACAGGGTTACTTATAAATGAGTACGATGGGTGTAGTAACATTGGGATTCCTTATGGCTATTACTATTCAATGGAGCCCACCGGAAACCATGCCTCTTGGTGTACTCATGGGAGTTTCATATCTTGCGGTTGATAGCAATGGTGTGCTGTTTTGTGCTGTTGATACATCGTGCAGAACCAATGCGTATCTGTTGAAATACGATGGTGATACATGGAGCTTATATAATATCACAAATGAAACAGGTGAGGGTAACGGTTGCTGGCAGGGTATTGAAGTTGATAGTATGAATAGATTGCATGGGTTATGGACTGATCTATTCTGTTGGAAACACTGTATTTTCTGTGACGATTCGGTTGTTAAGATAGATACAATACCTGGAAGTATAGGGCGTGGTGGTGGTTATGCTGACATTACAGTCTTTAGGAATAAAGTTTTTGTATGTTTCAACGACCTAAATTGGAGTATGTTCCTGTCTGTGTTTGATGGCGATAGCTGGTATACTATTGAAGCACCCTATCAGAACGTTGCAAACCCACAGATAGGGTGTGATACTGCAGGTCGGTTGCATATTGTGTGGACTGATAAGATAGCTGAAGTGCTTAAATATACGGTTTACGATGGTGAATGGCATGACCCCGTGAGCTTACCTCCTGGACACCCAGATACAGGCAGAGTATGGGGTGAAGGAGTAGAGATGAGGGTTGATAGATTAGGTAGAGTTCATGTAATGTGGAATGAGCGGTTTCAAGGTGTATCAGAATACTGGTACGGGTGTTATGCAGATGGTGAGTTTTATAAGAAATTTTTGACACGT
>CBFDTI010000014.1:0-22456 GCA_965612795.1 uncultured bacterium
GTTACGACTACCACGGATGCAACCTTACTCGCTATCGTGACACCGAGGATACTGGAGTTTGGTGAGCTACCCGAGGGCAAATAATAACCCAACCGTGAAATATTTTGAACTCCATGGCAGTATCGTTGATGTACTGAACTCCACGATATATCCAGGTACATTAAAAATCTGCAATGGTAGGATAGCAACCATCACACGTGAACACAAGCATTATGATACCTATATCATACCGGGGTTTGTTGATGCACACGTACATATTGAGAGTGCGATGCTCACACCGTCGGAATTTGCACGTATCGCTGCAGTACACGGTACGGTAGCTACAATCTCGGATGTACACGAGATAGCCAATATCTTAGGTATAGATGGTATCAAATATATGATAGAGGATGCAAGTCGTGTAACATTTAAATTCTATTTTGGTGCACCCCCATGTGTACCAGCATCCGCGTTCGAAACCGCTGGCGCATCGATAGGTGTGAAAGAGATAGAGGAGCTGCTGAGATTGGATAGGATAAAATGTTTGGCTGAGGTTATGAACTTCACCGCAGTTGTGGATAACGATCCCATCATTATGGAGAAGCTTCGTATCGCAAAGAGATATTCTAAACCAGTAGATGGTCATGCACCTGGGTTACGTGGTGAACCATTGAAGAAATACGTACGTGCGGGTATATCCACCGACCATGAATGTACCACTGTAGATGAAGCGCTGGAGAAACTCAGCTTAGGTATGAAGATACAGATACGTGAAGGTTCAGCTGCTAAGAATTTCGATACGCTCATCTCGATTATAGATAAACATTATACAGATTGTATGTTCTGTAGCGATGACAAACATCCACACGACCTTATGAAAGGTCACATAAATGAGTTAGTCACCCGCGCATTAGTTTATGGGTTAGATCTGATGAAAGTGCTAAGGGTTGCCTGCGTAAACCCTGTCCTACACTATAAACTGGATGTTGGGTTATTACAGGTGGGCGATCCTGCCGACTTCCTGGTGATAGATAACGTACGGGATTTCAACATATTAAAAACCTATATCAATGGCGAGCTTGTCGCCGAAACAGGTAACCCACTCATACCCAGGGTGATGCCAACGATTGTGAATAACTTCAATACCAGCAAAAAGAAGCCCCATGATTTCGCCATCTCCTATAGAGGGAGTAAGCTCAACGTTATTGAAGTCATTGATGGCCAGCTGCTAACTAATTGGCTGGTTGTACCACCGAAAGTTGTCAATGGTTACGTTGTACCAGATGTCGAACGCGATATACTCAAAATAGTTGTCGTTAATCGCTACAAGGATACAACCCCATCTGTAGGGTTTGTCAAAGGGTTTGGCCTCAAACATGGTGCTATTGCATCAAGTGTAGCACATGATTCGCACAACATCGTAGCAGTTGGAGTAACCGACGAATCCATATGTAAAGCGGTTAACCTAATCGTCGACCATAAGGGTGGCATATGTGCTGTATCTAAAGACATAGAGGCAATTTTACCATTACCCATAGCTGGTATAATGAGTGATGCTGATTACTCGGAAGTCACACACCGGTACGTTGAGCTGGATAGGATCGCCAAATCGCTTGGCTCACAACTGCATGCACCGTTTATGACGCTATCGTTTATGACGTTACCTGTTATACCCAAACTAAAACTCACCGATAAAGGGCTATTCGACGTAGAGAAACACGAATTTATCAATATTTTAGCATAATACGGGCGGTTGCCCGCCCGTATAGTGTGCTACTGTGCGATTTTGATCACCTTCGTCGTAATATTGTCCAGCTTCAAGAAGTACACGCCTGGTGTCACGTTGGGTTTCCACCGTACGGTATGTGTGCCAGGTGTGAGTTTGCCCAGCTTCATGCTCGCCTGTAACCTGCCCATCACATCATAAAGTTTGAGCTCCGCTTCCGTTTCCTTATCCACAACATATCGGATGCTGAGTGCATCATGAAATACTGTGGGATATACAGTTAGCCTATCCGTGCTTATGGGGTGGGTCTCCTCCACACCCGTTGTCACACTAAACCTATACACGTTACCTTCACACGGTACTTTGTGACCTGCAGCATCCACCGCCCATATATCGCCATCACCTGGCGGTATGGTCATCTCACCGTACTTGTTGAACCAGAACACTGTACTTGCAAGGTATATCTTCTTATCCTGTGTGGGGTCGAGGTATCGCGCATGCCTGCTGCCAATGTACCAACCCGTACCGCCATCTGGATTGTATGGCACCTCTACACCGTTATCGATATCGTATATTTTCAACGTAAGTGAATCCACAGTGGTATCTATCACCCAATGCATCTCGTAAGCTGAACCACGCCATGCCCATCTATGTATGTAAGGTGGATGCGCCATACCCAATGTATCCTGGCCATGTATCAACAGCTGACCATCGTATCCGCTTAGATTCTGTACCGTACGGAAGCTATAAAACGTATACGTGGATGCATCTATCTGTACATCAAACTCAAGCACAAACCCATGCACCTGTGGCGAATAGTGTATGTGAAGTGTACCATCGAGTGGCGGTTTGATTGTATCCACCAATATCGTATCATCCAGCTGATGATCGTACAGCTTGTAGATGTAGATTGGCTCCCTACCTATCCGCTGAATGGGTTGGAATATCACATCATACGTATGGTTACGTAGCTCTGCCGGGTTGTATTCTAACGGCAATATCGTCACTGTGTTACATGCACCACTTATGTGTTCAGGTATATCGAGCACAAAGTGGTCGTTCACCACCTCAATCCATCCCGTAGATGTGTCAGCTGCAAACGTATCCGCATCGTATGCAAGCACTTTCACTCTGTACTCACCGTTGTTGGTCAATTTCGTATTCCATAGATAGCTACCGGTGTTGGGTAACCCAGCTGCGAGTAGCTCCCACTCACCATATGTATCACCGAGGTATATGTCAACCGTTAACATATCGCCGTCGGGGTCACCCGCGTACCAGGTTATCCTCACCGTATCCTGTACCCTACCCTTTTGTGGCGCTATCAACACCACATCCGGTATGCCATTACCGGGGTTGTTCACAACAAACGTCGTATCGGATATGTCTTCACCCACACATACCGTATCGTATGCGGTTACCCTTATCCTGTATCTTGTACCATCGGGTACATCCAGCGTATTCCACGTAAATTCATGTAGGTCAACCGTATCCGCTATCACGTGCCAGGTTTCACCATTATCTCGTGACCACGCTATCTTCACCCGCATAGGTGCCCCTATAGCGCTACTATCCTCCCATGTGATGTTCACGTCACCGGATACTTCCTCACCACCGTTCGGATACGTAACGTGTACCCAATTCGTGAGGAACCCCACATCGTACAGCGCCTGTGCACGTGTATCATTATCCAAAAAGTCGTCCATATCACCGCCAGCGCCACCACATATTACCGCGATGACGATTTTGGCTGTATCGTAAGGTTCAAGTTCAAACGGGCCGGTTGATTGCAGGAACCGCACATCGGTTGGTGTCTCTATGGAATCCACTGGATGATAGATATTAAGTGAATGCGAGTATCCAGCTAACACCATATAAGTTTCGTCGTCGTTGGACGGATCTGGATCGCCCGGCCCTGGTACGCCTGGGTTACGTAATATCTTGAATGCGGTCAACCCGATACGGTTGCCGAGACTATCTCTTGGGCTTTCGAGAAAGTCGTACCCTATGAAGCCCGGTGGTGTTGTCCAGCCCGGTTCGTAGAAGTCTGAATCGTATGCATAACCGAGGTCACGCTCAAGTGCTGCACCAACTAGGTCATCAACGTAATTACCGATATCTGCGTCACACAGTGCACCAAGGTAACAGTGATCCAACGTGTATGGGTTGATGTTTACCACCTTAAACGTGAGGAATACGAAATCCTCGTACTGCTCGATCGACCATGCATAACCTATCTGTATGATTTTAATACCAATCCGCCTATCCGTGGTATCGTCGTCGTTGTAGATACAGTAGCTGTCTTGATTCGACACTATGGGTTCACCTGGCCAACCTACCGTATCGATTGTCGACCAGTATATGCGGTCGGTAGTATCTGTAAACCCAGGTTCGTTAGGTAAATCACCGGGATAGAACTCGCTCGCTGCACTGCTGGGATTATATCCCATACGTGTCTTAGGTATACGTTCGATCACTATTGTGCCCGCATCGTAAGCACCAGTATCAGTTTTGGCAAACCCTCTCAAACAATGTAGGAACGACGTGTCAGTTTTCTCAGTGTAGTGGATGAACTCATCCCCTATCTGTATGACACCACGATCGGCAAACCCCTCTGTAGAGCTTACATAGACTATTGTGTCACCCACCCCAAGTGGTTGCGTCAACTCCGTGGTATCGTCACCATACACAAGTGTACCAAACCATATGCCTGCACCAAATATATAATGTTGACCGCTACCTGCTGGCCATATGCCTGCATTTTCAAACCCTATCCTACCGTAATTGGTGATCTTCAAGTATAGTTTACCCACATCGTGTGCACCTTCATCCCATATAGCGGATAACATTAGAGGTAAAATGAACCCCAGCACACAAATATAGCGTTTCATGTTACCTCCCAAGTTTTACCCACTTATATGTGGTTAGGTTATCACCCTGTTTTACATGTACAAAGTATATACCCGCAGATACGTTGGGTTGCCATAGATGATGGCCAGGCTGCGTAAATTCTCGTGTAGCTACTGTCCTACCGGTAAGATCGTACAGCTTCAATGCTATTGGTTGCCTATGCTCTACTGCTATGCCTTTTGTCAATATCCGTACGTTAAATTTGGGGTTACTGACCTGTTCAACCAGCATGGACTTGCTACTTAGCCGTACCTTGAGGTCCACCCCATACGTAGTGGATAGGCTTGACCTATTCGATAACACGATGTACCAATCACTCTCATAAGGTGCAGTGAAGCTAAGTGTCTCCGCAGGCAAGTTATCACCAATATAGTAAGCTACGGCTACCCCTCCTTCTACATAGGCTTCGTAGCCCAGTGAATCAAATATGTACATGTCGATGGTACCACCATCCTCTTCTTCCGAATATGTATGTTGGATAGGGTTAGCATCACCCGTGTTGCGTCTACCCCATGCATACCCATGTAATATCTTATACGGTACGGTTAGCTCAATATCTACAGCGTAGGGGTTGGTTGTATCAGTAGGTGCACCTGCAGGTACCACACGTACAAACGGCACAATATACGGTAGATAGAGCGTCTTGTAGTAGTTACCACCCGTCTGTCCATAGTATATGATCTGCATTATGGTATTCTCATCCGGATACGTACCCAATGGCGTACGTATCTGCAGATATATATTACGCAAGTTACCTACTGCAAATGCTGTCATACCCAATGGGTTGGTAAATTTCCAACAACTTATCGAGTATCCCCCGTAGTAGTATTCAGAATACAGCAACACACGTGCACCGTCCACTGGCATACCTCTTGCATCCAGCACCTGCACATATAATGAACATGCGTTTGAATACCATGGTGTAACCGTTTCTGTTAATCCATCTGACCGCCACGCCATAACTGAGGATACCTGTTTGCTACCACCCCAATCAACATCATATGCAGTACGCCAATCGTTCAGATGTACCACACCACCACCGCGATCTACCTGATATTCGTGCCAACCATAGCAGTAGAATGCGTTCCATACGTGATCCTCTGCTATGCTGAAATGTGCATCCACTGGTATAAGTGCCGTACGTGCAGCCGCCTGAAGTAGATCCTGTACCTCACCACAGTTACCGTTATGTTCATGTGCTATGACGTTTGGCTGTATGGGACGGTTACCCCATGCAAGTTCGGGTAGAGTATAAGATACCCATCTACCTACTGTGACGAGTGCGGGAGCGGTTGAATCAAACGGTGCCGAACTTCCGGGGTACACCTGTGCAGTATCGGTAACTTCCCACAGCACTTTTGTGTGTTTCAACACTTCCGAAAGCTTTGGATACCCGGAATCTGCTTCATTAAACAGGTAATCACGCCAGAACCTGTTGTAAACATATTCATCCATACGGGGTATCTCATCCGATAGCTCCGGATGTACAATGTAGTAATAATAGTATGGAAACGGTAGCTCGTAATCTATGGTATCGCCATCTACTACTATCTTATACCGTGTTGTGGTGTATTCCGGGTACTCTACCAGCTCGACATATTGTAACGAATCGTCGTATGCATATATGAGTTCGGCGTTCACAACTATAAGCTCAGGATCGAATATCGAATCCGTAAGTATCTCCGCCCCTATGTGGGCAACCTGAAACGCTACCTCATCACGTAGCTGTGGATCCGCGTCGAGTATAATTAACGCGTATGTATCAGCGTATTCACCCAATCGCCTGAAGTTATCCTCCAGCGCATGCTGTAACCAGCTTGGTGATACATCTATCGCCTGTTGTGCAAGTGTTGATAAGGTTTCTGGTAGCTCAACCACTGATATGCCGGAGCTGTTGAACTTCAACACCACAGATTCGCCCTCAGGTATCTGTACATGAAGTGTGAGCGAATCCATCGGCTGTAGAATCAACCCCTCAGGTGCAATATACATAAGTGTATCGTAAGGGACGGGTAGGACGAAACTTGCTTCGGGTTCGGCGGGACTATCGATGATTTGATAATCGCCGATCTCTGGTTCATACGTCATACCCGTAACATGGGTTAAAATGAACAACATGGCCCAAAAATTCATAGTGCCTCCCTTTTATATTAAGATATGGATTCTTAACTTCTAATCAATAGGATTATCGGATACCCTCATCTCCAAATATAGTAGGAAGGTCTAAAGATGCAAAATCACGGGTCCAATAAATGAAGGTAATCAACATGCTCCATGGTATGGTTGATGCCCCTTACACACACTATATATTAAACCCATCATGAATCCTGTCTTGGTCACCACCGCACGTGTCTATAGAGGTTCACAATACGTGAGGATAAACGTCGAGAGTATTGATAATAAATTCTGTGATACGTTCGACCCCAGATGCATAAGATACTGGATAGATGTAGCACCTATCGAGTTGACGCAGTTTGACGATAGTGATAGGCTCAACTTCTTGTTTGTGTTTAATGCGATCAATTTCTGTTACTGGGGTGACCCCAAATGGGCTGTTGAATACAGAGGTGAACGCTACGATGGTGCATGGGGTATGATGGTAGCACTTAAACGTGCATTAGATGATGGTATCCCTATACTTGATGCAAAATACCTGTCAAACCTGACACATGGGGAGTTAGCAACCATATTAAGAGGTGATGGTGAGCTCCCGTTGTTTGATGCAAGGTTGCAGATTTTGCGTGAGGTTGGTAATATACTGCACCGTAAATTTGGTGGCCGGTTCAGTAACGTGGTCAAGCTCGCAGCTGGTGATACGCTGAAGTTGCTCGATATTGTCACGCATGAGTTTCCGTCGTTTAACGACTTTGCGTCCTACAGAGGTTATAAAGTATATTTTCACAAACGTGCACAATTGCTTATAGCCGATATATATAGGAGTTTTAAAGGTCAGGGGGTTGGTAACCTACACGGTATCGAGCAGCTCACCTGTTGTGCAGATTATAAGATACCACAGGTGTTACGTAAGCTCGGCATATTGGAATACGCAACGGAGCTGGCGGATAAGGTCGACAATAAGGTTATCATACCACACGGTAGCACGGAAGAAATAGAAATACGTGCCAATACCATCTGGGCGGTGGAATTCATCAAAAGCAAGTTGAAATCCAAATCCGTGCAAATCGCGGCTATGGATATCGACTCATATCTGTGGCTGTTGGGGCAAAACAAATCGCCTACGGATAAACCGTACCACAGGACGTACACGATTTTCTATTGACCTTATAAGTACTTACAAGTTGATTCTGTTAGTAAATGCGCGGTTTACCATATCGTAGAGGTACCGGGTATCAAGATAGGTTAGCATAACTTTGGTTGGTCTGCCTACCCTCAGCAAACGACCCGAATATTACAGCAAATATAACATCAGGATGGGTTGAAAGATATTCTCTGATGAGTTCTATTTTATCCGGTTTACGTTGTACCGTCATGCTACTTGATTATACTTTATGGTGAAGTCTGTCAACTATAACCATAGTTTTGGTTTATCCGCACTCTGCAATGTAATATCAAGCTATGTGAAACTTGATTTTTTACCTGTTGGTTGCATACTATTAGGATGCTTTCAACCGAGCCAACAGGAGGTACCATGCGTTACTTACTATTATCAATGTTTCTTGTTGCAACCACCATCGTGGCGGTACCAGGTGATGTAGAATATAAGTTACCAACACCGGGGCCATGTCCTACGGGGTTGGCGTTTGATGGCAAATATCTATGGGTGGCGGATCGCAAAACTGACACCCTGTACGCTATAGACCCCGTAACTGGTGAGATAAATAAGGTGATACCATCGCCGGGCTATTGGCCGATGGGGTTAGCATTTGATGGCAAATACTTATGGAATGTGGATCTTGACAATAGGCTGATTTATAAGATTGAGCCCAACTCAGGCACTATAGAGGATATTATCTACTGTCCATGCGTATATCCACAAGGGCTTACATACGATGGTACCTATCTATGGGTGAGCGATAGCAAAACGGATATGATCTATAAGCTTGACACCAAGGATGGTACTGTGTTGACATCATTTGTAGCGCCAGCGTCGGCATCTACGGGGTTGGCGTTTGATGGCAAATATCTATGGGTAAGCGATCATGGTAAGGACGAGATCTATATGGTTACGAAGGATGGTGAAGTATTGCTTATCATTGCATCGCCATTCCATTACCCCTATGGGATGGCGTTTGATGGTAAGTACATATGGAGTGTTGATTACGCAGCTGATACCATCTACAGGATGCGTATCGCAGACGATGAATATTATTCCGTAAGTGATGTAAAATATGCAACTGTCGAATATACGCAGGAATTGAGGAATTATGGGCCTGATATGGTCATGCAGCTGGATTTCTACCTCGCTATACCAGAAAATAGAATGAATCAGAAGCTGCTTGGTGAGCTGGAATTCAACCCCTATCCCACAGATTTCGTAACCGACAAGTGGGGGCAGCGGTTCGCTCATTACAGGTTTACAAACGTTAAAGTAGCGCATTCCATAAAGGTGAGCATGAAAGTGAGAGTCAAAACCTGTGACGTACGATACTATATATTACCGGATAGGGTTGGTAGCTTAAGAGATATTCCTCGTGAAATAAAAAGGAAGTGGTTGGTTGATGGGTCAAAATATCAGATACACAATCCTATCATACAAAAAGCGGTAAAAGAAGCGGTGGGTGACGAACGTAATCCGTATTGGATGATGCGTAAAATATTCAAATATGTGGTCGACCATGTAGATTATGAGCTTGCAGGTGGTTGGGAACCTGCCCCTGTTGTGTTGCAACGTGGTAAAGGGTCGTGTTCCGAATATTCGTTCGTATTTATCGCACTCTGTAGGGCAGCAGGCTTACCGGCAAGGTATGTGGGTGCAGTAACACGAAGGGAAGAGGATAGTTCATGGGATAGGGTGTTTCATCGGTGGACAGAGGTGTACATACCACCTTATGGCTGGATACCGGTTGATCCATCAGGTGGTGATACTCCATCACCAAGGGGGCAAGCTAACGCTATTGGGCACATACGTAATTGCTATCTTATAACCACAGTAGGTGGCGGTGATTCAGAATATCTGGGGTGGTCGTACAACTCAACCGCTAAACTGAAGTCGTACGGTAAGTGTGAGGTGGAGCTTGAAAAGGTTGCTGAGTGGGAGCTGTTAAAACTACAGCCTTAGGGTATCAGGGAAAACCATCAAGTTATATTAATGGTCAGCGGGGATCGTGAAGCTCATACATTACAATATGTTTTGGCTCTAAGCTGGGTTGGTAAACAGCAGGGAGGTGACAAAATTGGTAAATGTCTTACCTACATAACCGTACAGGTAGATCTCTATTATGGAGCGTGGTAACCTCCCCATCCAACAGAAAAGTAAAAACTTACCCAGCGGGTAGCGAAGTACACCTGCAGCTATGCCGAGGAAATCGAAAATAAGAAAGGGAATTATAGCGAATGTGAAAATAGCGAGCCCTCCCCATTTTTTCATCCACCTTTTTGCTGTGTTATATCTTGATGAACCTTCCATCGTGAAGGCTATTCTTCCAGCATATCCAACATAGTAGCCGGTTATTTCACCTAAGCTGCCACCAACACCTGCTACCACACCCGCAAGTATTGGGTTTAGCTGTAAGGTAACAACAGCTGTGGCCACAACCGCTATACCGGGTAGAGGTAAAATCACAGTAGCGTTACTTAATAGGCAGATCAGGAAGATTCCCAGATAACCGTATTTTGTGAGCTGCTTCAACGTAGGCTGTGGAACCAACCGCAGCAACAATACGGAAATGACAACAAGGACAATAATGCATAACGAAGAAAGTAGTAACTTCGGCCAACTTTTTCTACCCTCCATTAAAAACGTATTACGTAAATCCCTTAGAAATTCGTTTATCTGCATTGATGTATCAAAAACACTTTGCCCAAATCCTTTATTACCTCCTATCATGTGAGATCCGATACGCCAATGTAAAGTCTATCTTTTAATGGTTACAGGTTGTGGGCGCCTTGCTTCTGTACCCAGTATCCTACGTAGTACTGCAGCTGTATGTGAAGTGGGGTGTTTGGCTACCTCCTCGGGTGGGCCAGCAACTACAACTTCACCACCTTCGTCACCACCTTCGGGACCGAGATCTATTATCCAATCCGCGTATTTTACAACCTCGGGGTTGTGTTCGATCACCACCACTGTGTTACCTCTATTCACTAATCTATCGAGTACCTTAAGCAACAGCAACACATCTTCAAAATGCAAGCCGGTCGTCGGTTCATCCAATAGATACAGCGTGTTACCCGTACCTATTTTCGATAGCTCACGTGCGAGCTTGACACGCTGTGCTTCACCACCTGATAACGTAGTGGCAGGTTGACCCAACTTTATGTAGCCTAACCCCACATCTTTAAGTAACTGTAGCTTACGTTTGATCGCAGGTATATCCTTGAAGAATTCATACGCCTCGTCTACGCTCATGTTGAGTACATCGGCGATATTTTTACCTTTGTATTTAACTTCGAGTGTCTCACGGTTGTAACGTGTACCTTTGCATACCTCACACGGTATGAATATATCAGGTAGGAAGTGCATCTCCACCCGTATAAGGCCTTCACCGCGACAGGCTTCACATCTACCACCGGGTAGGTTGAAGCTGAACCTCGACTGCGTGTATCCGCGTTTGCGGGATTCTTTGAGCTCGGCAAAAAACTGTCGTATTGGGGTGAATGCTGACGTGTAGGTGGCTGGGTTAGAGCGTGGTGTACGTCCGATTGGTGATTGGTCGATGTTTATCACCTTATCGATCTTATCTAAGCCGATGATCTCGTCGTATTCACCGGGTACATCACGTGAGTTATAGAAGTGACGTGCTAACGCCTTATAGAGTGTATCGTTGATAAGGCTCGACTTGCCGGATCCTGACACACCGGTGATCACTGTGAACAAGCCCAGCGGTATCTTCACGGTGATGTTTTTCAAATTATTGTGACGTGCACCCTTTATGATAAGCCATCCCTTGTATGGGCGACGACGTTTGGTGGGTATCGGTATCTCTTTTATGCCTGCAAGGTACTGACCGGTGAGCGATTCTTTGCATTTCATTATATCGGTGGGTGTACCAGTAACTACGACGTGACCGCCTTGCTCACCGGCACCGGGGCCGAGATCTATGACCCAATCTGCTGACATTATCGTGTCACGATCGTGTTCAACAACGACTACTGTATTACCCATATCACGTAGGTTCTTGAGTGCATCCAACAACCTATGGTTATCACGTGGATGTAACCCAATACTGGGTTCGTCTAAGACATAGAGTACACCGACGAGGCCTGACCCTATCTGGGTGGCCAACCGTACACGTTCCTCTTCACCACCCGACAATGTATCGATACGCCTTGATAGTGTCAGGTAGCTCAACCCCACATCTATGAGGAATTTAAGCCTACGTTTGATCTCCTTGATTAGCCCCTGGGCGATTTTTGCTTTGACACCTTCGAGTTTTAACGTGTCAAAGAATTCGTACGCTTTGTCGAGCGACATGTCGGTGATTTCGGCAATATTTTTGCCTGCAATCTTTATGGATAACGCTTCGGGTCGTAATCGTGTACCGTTACATGCGGGGCATGGCTTAAACACCATGTAGCGTTCGATCTCCTCACGTATCCAGTTAGATTCAGTCTCATGGTATCGACGTAGTAGGTTACCGCGTACACCTTCGAAGAACTCATCCCCATAGAGGATGACCTTCTGTATCTTTTCGGGTAGCTTACCAAACGGCTTATGTAGGTCAACCCTATAGCGTTGACTTAAACTGTGTAGGTGCCAACGTAACCACTTGCCGGGTGGTCCCCATGGTCTTATGGCACCCTCGTATATGTTGAGGTCGGGATTAACAACAAGCTCGGGGTCGATATCCAACGTTGTGCCCAACCCCTTACATACCTGACATGCACCAAACGGTGAGTTGAACGAAAACAGACGTGGCTCTATCTCGCCATAGGTTACCCCACAATAGGGGCAGGAAAATTTTGTACCAAACAACAGGTCACGCTTCTGATCGACAAGATGTATGATTACCAAGCCGTTGCTTTCGTTAACTGCTATCTCGATGGAATCTGCCAACCTCGACCTTATGTCGGGTTTGATGATTAGGCGGTCGACCACTATTTCGATGTTATGTTTCTTGTTTTTATCAAGTGTTGGCACCATATCCAGCTCGTAGATGGTGCCGTCCACACGTACGCGGATGAACCCCTTACGTGCTATCTTATCGAATAGGTCACGATATTCGCCTTTCTTGCCACGGACGAGTGGCGATAGTATCATAAACTTTGTACCCATAGGAAGGTTGAGCAATTTATCCACAATCTGGTCTATGGTTTGTGAGGATATCTCCCTACCACATTTGTAGCAATAGGGTGTACCCACACGTGCAAACAACACACGCATATAGTCGTAGATTTCGGTCACCGTACCGACGATAGAACGTGGGTTCTTGGCGATCGTACGTGGCTGTATGGCGATGGCGGGAGTTAACCCCTCTATGGCATCGACATCGGGTTTTTGCATGACACCCAGGAAATGGCGTGCATAGGAGGAGAGTGACTCCACGTAGCGACGTTGTGCCTCCGCATAGAGGGTATCGAAGGCGAGTGAGGATTTACCCGAACCTGATAACCCGGTTATCACGATGAACTTGTTTTTGGGTACCTCAACCGTTATGTTCTTTAGGTTATGTACACGTGCACCTCGAATTATGATTTTGTCGCTAACCATAATTTTATAAAGGTAGCTGAGATTTTCATCGAATCAATACCCTGGTTATTGTTCATCTAAATGCACTCCCTTAGGCAACACTAAGAAATGCGTTGACTGCTTACCTTAATTCGCTATTATTTATGGGATGGGAAACTATAGCATAAGTAAAAGAATTAAAAGGAACGGTTCGTATATGAACGAGTTATATGAAATGCTCGCGAAAATCAGGGAGGTAACAAAATGGTGAACGTTATTGAACCGAAGAAGTACGTTGGTTATTGTGGCGTATACTGCAGAGGATGTGGTATGCTTAGGGGAAGGACGATAGCCAGAGTTGCTGAGTCGCTTAGGGAATTAATAGAGGTTTACAAATTTGTGCATTGGGTACCTGAGCATGAACCAATAGATTTTAACTTCAAGGATTTCAAAGCAGGCATAGACTATTTTTCCGATAGCGCCAAAGGTCCCTATTGCCAAGTTCCGTGCAAGGAAGGAGGAGGAAATCCATTTTGTGAAGTACGTAAATGCGCGGAGAATAGAGGAATCGAATTTTGTTTTCAATGCACTGAGTTCCCATGCGATAAACTTTCACTTATCTTAAAAGAACACCCAGATTTGGTAAAAATCAAAGAAATTGGCATAGAAAAATGGGTGGAAGAAGAAGAAAAAAAAGCTCAAATAGGGTACGACTGCCATACAAGAAAGTACTATACAGAAGCGAAGATGAAATGAAGTATCCTCATATGGTAATAGAATTTGCTCGCACTTCATATAACAGACGCATATCTGGCTACGGGCTGTCGCCCTCCGCCCAAATTCCCCTTCGGGGAACTTCAGATACGCTCAAAACGTTAGCTGACATGCCAATAAGAGGTAAAAATGGACTCTTTAACTACGATAATTTAAAATCGAGGATGAAATAAGATAAATAGGTGGCAAAAATGAAAAAAACGCTTGATAGAATAAAGGAAATTCTTAAAAAGCACGAAAGAGAGCTGAAAGAAAAATATGGAATTAAAGAGATCGGTATTTTTGGTTCTTACTTAAGAGAAGAGGCTAAAGAAGAAAGTGATCTCGATATTTTAGTGGAATTTAAGCATGATGCGAAGATTAGTCTTTTAGAATTTGTTGAATTGGAAAATTATCTCAGCGATTTGCTTGGGGTAAAGGTTGATTTGGTTGAAAAATCCGCATTAAAACCAAGGATTGGCAAACGTATCTTAAGTGAGGTTGTATACGTATGAAAAGAGAAATCGGCGACTATGTAGAGGACATTCTGGAGGCTATGACTAACGCTATGGAATTTACAAAAGATATGTCATACGACGAGTTCGTTAAAGACACTAAAACCGTATATGCGGTTATCAGAGCCACAGAGATTATTGGAGAGGCGGTCAAAAATATACCGGAAGACATAAAAAAGAAGTAACCTGACATTTCTTGGAGAAGTATGGCTGGAATGAGAGATAAGGTTATACATGCCATGCTGATGCGGGATTGGCCTTCGGGTCACTTAACACGAGGGTATGTGGCTTCGCCTTCGGCTACGCCCAAACCCCGCCAAGGGGGCTTCACATATCCCAGAGGTTGTGCGAAATTGCATTAAAAAGTTACATTGGAGGTAAAAAGGATGAGGAATCTTAAGGCAAAAATGTTCAACAAAAAGGCATCCGACCCGCGAAATAAACCCCATCAGATTATTGAAACTATGGGATTGAAATCCGGTCAGATTGTCGCTGATATAGGAGCAGGTGGCGGTTATTTTACATTGAGGTTTGCTGAAATAGTGGGTGAAGATGGAAAAGTTTACGCTGTAGATACAGATGAAAAGCTTTTAGAATTCGTGAATAGTAACGCTAAACAGAAAGGATTGAATAATGTAGTTACGGTATTGGTCAAAGATAAATTGGAACTACCAAAAGAAAGTTTGGACCTTGTGTTTATGCGCAATGTGACACATCATATATCAAACCGTGTTAGTTACTTTAAGGAGCTGAAGAAATTTCTAAAGCCTTATGGCAAAGTGGTCATAATAGAATATAAGAAAGGCAAACCGTTTACATTCCGTGGAATGTTTGGACATTATGTAACCAAGAAAGCTATTATTCGAGAAATGGAAGAAGCAGGGTATGTTTTGGAAAAAGAATTTGATTTTCTACCAGAACAACATTTTACAATTTATTTAAATAAACAAAAGTTCTAACACTTTGTAGGTGGACAACTTGAGGGTTCACATCTGAACCACTCAACAGATGGTCATGTAGCTCGCTTATGTTAATCAAAATTTGTTTGACAAGCAACTTTTACATATCCAGAACATTGATAAGCTTACAGAAACGTAACTTGACATGATTTGCGTTATGATTACAATCCAGTGAAGAGAAACCAAATAGTAACGTCATGGACGTGATAAAGTACAAGCCGATTGGGATTATTCATTCTCCATTTAAAGAACCCAAGGGGACACCCATACAACCTACAGGTGCCAAGAATATTGATGCAACGGTTGAACTATTTCCCAAATATGTCGAGGGGTTGAAGGATCTGGAAGGCTTTTCTCACATCATTTTGATATATCACTTCCATTTATCCAAGCATACATCTTTAAGGGTGAAACCATATATGGATGATGAGGTACGTGGGGTGTTTGCAACACGAGCTCCAAGTAGACCAAATCCTATCGGCATATCGGTGGTGCGTCTTGTTAAGGTGGAAGGCAACATATTGCATATCCAAGATGTAGATGCCGTGGATGGAACCCCACTCTTGGACATAAAACCCTATGTACCGGAATTCGACACAAGAGAAGTAGAGAAAATAGGATGGCTCGAGAAGAGGGTGCATAGACTTCGAGAGACAAAAGATGATGGAAGATTCACAAAATGATCCGGTACATTAAATGGAAGGGAGAATAGGGAATTTACAGATTTTTCGAAAAGGTTAAAGACCATGGTTAACTTCATACGACAGCGAAGATTTAGAAATTGAAATTCCGGATCAGGTAGATGATAGATGGATAGGCTTACCTATAGAAATACGGTGCCTATAATATAGTCGGGCTTGAGTATTTCTGCTGGAACTCTTTCGAACAACCATGCATTTTCCATGGCAACTTATTTTATTGACAAACTAATATTATCAGCGAAATTAACAAGGATGGAAAGGAATACGGCAAAAATATCTCCTACCGAGATGGTAAAAAAGCAATTAGAAAAGGCAGCAAAGATTATGAAACTTGATCCAAATTTGCTGGAAATATTAAAGCATCCCAAGCGAGTGGTTGAAGTGTCGATCCCTGTAAAAATGGATGATGGCTCAATAAAAGTATTCACAGGATACAGATGCCAGTATAATGATTTCAGGGGACCATTTAAAGGGGGTATACGATTTCATCCTGATGTAACAAAGGAGGAAGTTATAGCACTCGCTGCTTGGATGACTTGGAAATGTGCAGTAATAGATATTCCTTTTGGTGGAGGCAAAGGAGGGGTAAAATGTGACCCCACTAAGCTCTCTATAAGGGAATTGGAAAGATTAACAAGACGTTTCACATATGCTCTCATGCCGTTACTGGGGCCATCTATTGATATCCCTGCTCCTGATGTATTTACAGGTGAAAAAACCATGGCTTGGATTATGGACACTTTTAGCGTATTCCAGGGTCAAACAGAACCTGGTGTTGTAACAGGCAAATCACGCACTATAGGGGGATCAGCAGGAAGGAGAGAAGCTACTGGCAGGGGAGTAGCCATCTGCACAAGGGAGATGATGAAATTATACGGAGACGATATAGAAGGGAAAACTGTGGCAGTTCAGGGATTTGGTAATGTTGGTTCTTATGCCTCAAAATATTTAACTGAAATGGGTGCAAAAATAATAGCTGTAACAGATATCACAGGTGGGGTATTTGATGAAAATGGGTTAGATATTGATGGTTTAATGGAATATGTGAAAGAAAAGAAAAGAGTAAAAGGATTCACAAAGAAATCGATAACAAATGAAGAATTATTCAAACTGGATGTCGATATAATAGTTCCTGCTGCCCTCGAATGCGTTATAACAGAAGAAAATATGAAAGATATAAAAGCAAAATATATCTCCGAAGGTGCAAATGGTCCAACAACACCAGAGGCAGATGAATATCTTTACAATAATGGCAAAATAGTAATTCCTGATATTCTGGCAAATTCTGGGGGTGTGCTCGTAAGTTATTTCGAATGGGTGCAGGATAGAATGAGCTACTACTGGACTGAAGAAGAAGTTTTCACAAAGATGGAAGAAAAATTGAAAAAAGCAGTAAAGGAAGTTTATGAAACAGCAAAGAAATACAACATAGATCTAAGGACAGGTGCATATATACTTGCAATAAAAAGGGTGGCAGATGCATATTATGAAAGAGGTCTATTTCCATAAACTTTCTTCGTTTGATTCACCTGAAAAAATTGCACAGGCGATAAATAGAAAAATAACACCTATTAAAAAATTCGAAGTAGAATTCTATTATCCAGTTGAAAAAATCCAGCAGAAGTAACTTAGTCAAAATATATATTAGTCTCATTATAGCCCTCGCTATCTTAGCAGCGATTAATGTTTTCTTACCCCAAGGTTCTTTCCTACTAATTTTGCCAGCAAAAGAACTTCCAGCTTCCAAACCAGTACTTGCCTTTGTGAGTGCAGTCATTATGCTCATCCTTTATGGTGGCTTAGGCTTTATTGGATTAAAGCTTTCACAAAAACTCGGCTTTGCCGATATCTGGGATTCAAGAGTTACGAATAAACAGAGGTTTTTGATTCCCGCACCTGTTGGGATAGCTATTGTGTTTTTCATCTTCGTTACTTCAGGAAGTTTGGATTTCTTGCTGCAGTTAGCATACACTTCTGGACAGATGTTATATGGCATGTCATCTGGAGGATGATTTAGTTATGCCACTTCATATAACACAGTATAAAAGGTTTGCTTTTACGCCGGGAATCGCTTTGATTTTGTTGCTAATTGTACTATTTCTCGTAGCTGGATGCTTTCATAAAACCGATCAATGTGTAAATTGGGAGAATGGATTCGAAGATGTGGAAAATTTTAGGAAAGCGACACCCGAAGGGCTGAGGGAGGCTGTTGAGGATTGCATTCTACACGGAGATTGTTGGATCGAGGAGGAAAACTGGTTGGAGGTGGGACCCACAGATACGGCACGAAATTACGAACTCGCCCCAGATATGGCGGATGCAAGTGTAACCCCTGAGATAGCTCATATTACAATCCCGCCTATAAAGGATATAGAGCCTTTAATTTCTATGCTGGGTTGGTTAGCTTCAATGATAGAAGAGGTCAAGAAGTATATCTTGACAATTTCTATGCAAGGGAAATTGAATAAATGAGATGAAAAGCAGCATTACCTCTTCAGTTATGTTGCTGGTGTTTTTCATATTCGAAGGCTGCTTATACTTTAATGAAAGTAACCAGAGCATAGACTGGAATCTGTTAAAAGAAGATGGATTTGAATATGAGAAAGTATTCGATTTTCCAGAAAATTGGCAAGACCAAACTGCACACCCTAAGTAGTAGCTCCAGATTTTACCCATTAGTATATTGCCATAGTGGGTTTCAACCGTAAAGGGCTTATCAAGTATGGAACAAGTTACGGGGTAACCGGAGGTAAATAAACTATGAATCTTTAGATGGCGGATTCGTTATCGATTGCAACAAATGGTATAAAGCAGGGCTATCCGCAGATTTCAGCAAATTCGGGGTATGGTGGGATGGAAATTCCCGCTTACAGTTTGGACTGATTATATGGTATATGCTTCTCGTTTGGAGCTTGCTATTTTGGTATCTCAAATTATTTAAATTACGAAGCAGCAGCTTATTTCGATGAAGCAAAAATCTACGTGGGGAAAAGAAATGATCCGCATTTCACCTAACGAGGACGTACTGCGAGGAATAGAATGGAGCCAATAACACAAATGTTGATATATCTCTTCATAGGTCTTTTTGCCGGATTTATGAGTGGTATGTTTGGAATAGGAGGAGGATCTGTAAGGACGCCGCTCCTTTACGTGGCCGGGTTGCCTTTACTAAGTGCTTTTGGAATAAATCTAGTGGTTATACCTTTCTCCTCGCTTATTGGCGCTATAAGTCACAGAAAGAATATAGACTGGAAAATTGCCCGATATGTAATAATTGGCGGGATAATGGGTACTTTGGCAGGTGCATTTTTAACAGGAATTATGCCAACTTTAACTTTAGCGATTATCTTTGTTATTGTTTCCATAGTAACAGTATTTGGGATTTATTTCGATAAGATTTTCCCGGAAATTGCTCAAAAAATTAATCCAAATGCAAAGATTGTCATTTTAGGGACATTCTTTCTCAACTTCCTAACAATTCTACGTGGAGGTAGTGGTGGCAGTTTATTTCCCCCTTTCCTAAAAATGATAGGCCTTAATATTCGAAAAGCAATAGCCACATCACTGTTTGCGACCATCTTCACAGCAACTGCAGGAGCGATTGTGTTTTGGTCTCGTGGCAATGTACCATTTCTCCCCGCTGTAATGGTAGTTGCAGGTTCAATAATCGGAGCCCGAATAGGTAGTTTAACGTCTTTGAAGACAAAGCCAATGTGGTTAGAAATTGGACTTTCATTATTCATTGTGATTCTTGCTATAATTGTGCTGGTTAAAGCAATATAATAACTGAATATTTTTGCTCACAAACTCTGCAACAACTTCATTGCTTCACCTAAATTACCTTTGGTATCTCCTTTTATCACAAAAGTTGTACGATATTCCGACTTCGTTGCTGGGAAAGGAGCTAAGAAAAAGTCAATAGTGTTAAGATGAAAAACAAAAAGGAAATAGCAAAATCGATCTATGATGGATTGAGAAAAGGAGATATTGAATCAACCCTATCTTTAATCTCAGAGGAACTTAAAGAGGAGAAAACCGGTAAGCTTAAAATTACCAAAACCCCCTTACTTAACTCAATAGGGCAAGAATTGGGCAAATTACTGATTGAGGAGAGCTGGAAATTTGAAAGATTATTGGAATTATGGGAAAGAGGTAAAAGAGACGAAAGATTAATTGTAATAAGTGCCTTAGAGAAGGTAAGCAAGAAGGATTATGAGAACTCAAAACAATTTGTTTTTGAGATCCTCGACGATATCGCGGATTGGGAAATTTGCGACCAATTAGCTTTAAGGGTGATTGTAAATTTAGCAGTCCAGAATCAAAAAGAGACATTTTCTTTGATGGAACGATGGATAAACTCCGAGAATAAATGGTCGAGAAGATTGGCAGTAGCAACAAATCCCACCTTACATAAGGGCGAGAGAAACAGAATCAAAAGTTTGCCTCCAGTTTTTAGATAAGACGATGCGCGAGAAGGATGGAGATGTCAAAAAGCAATCAGCTGGGCTTTAAGAGAGGTTACGAGGAAAGATATGGAATTAAAAATAGGATTATCTAATGGTGACCTCGGAGGAAACGCTTCGTCGCTTCACTCCTCGTACTCACCTCGTTTATGTATGTTAACAGCGGTATGCAGGTCGCTTCAAACAAAATAAAAGGAGAAAAAAACTATTGCCACGGTGATAAATTAAACGAAGCGATTCCGTAGAGAATTCCACTTCGTAGGTGGATAGTGACAGCTATAGCATCAACATCGGGGTTTTGCATAACACCCAAGAAATGGCGTGCATAGGAGGAGAGTGACTCCACGTAGCGACGTTGTGCCTCAGCATAGAGGGTATCGAAGGCGAGCTCCTTAAGCATTAAATTGAGGAGCTAACCCGAAGTTAGGTCATATGATCATGAACCTGGCTGTGCTTTATCCTTTGGAGTACATTCCAGATACACCGTAGTAATAGGAAACGGTATTGTGATACCAGCTTCACGGAATTTAGTGTCGATAAGCGAGTTGATCTCATCCACAACATCCCATTGGTAACGGGGTTCTTTCACCCATACTATTAACCTGAAGTTGAGCGCAAAGTCTGCAAACTTCATAAAGTACACTTGTGGAGAGGGTTCATCTAAGACATACTGGGCGTCACGTGCACATTCAAGCAGAACTTGTTTGACTTTGACTATATCGCTACCATATGCGACACCTATATCTATGAATACCTTCATCGGTGGCATAGGTAATGTGAAGTTAATTAACTCCGAAGATGCTATTTTGGAATTCGGTATCACCACAATCCGTTCTTCGAGTGTTTTTATCTTTGTAGTCCTTAACCCAATATCTATCACATCACCTAAAAAGTCACCTACTTGTATTCTATCGCCGATAATAAATGGCCTATCTGCAAGTATGAAGAAGCCCGCAATTATATTAGCGAGTACATCTCTTGCTGCAAATGCAAACGCTAACCCGGTGATACCCACCCCAGCAACCAACCCTTTGATATCATAGCCTGCCACCCTCACGATACCAGCCATACCAGCGATCACGACAATGAATTTGGTAATACGGCCACTGAACGTCACCACTGCTTCATAGAGGCGCGATTCTACACGTCCTACTAACCTACTGCGTAGGATTGAGAAGATCACATCTACAATCTGATACATAAGGTAAGTGCCGACAATCACGAAGGCTATCTTAAACCCTTTATCGATTGTTTGCATAAACGGTAGCTTGAAATACAACACTATGATATAAAGTGTAACCAAAAACAGTAGCAGGAGTAACGGTTTTTCTATCTTCAGGATAGCACGGACAACTTTTGCACCTCTGGTGAAGCCTTTTACATACATACGTATGAGCAAACTCAGTATTATACCTAATACAATAGTAGAGCTACAGATAATAATTAACCGCATATCAATTAATTTCATCACACTTTAATACTACTACTTAACCCCTAACGTCAACTTAAATGTTGACTTTTATGTAAATTTCGTATTTTACCCATATGGTTATTGTGAGCGCATGTTTGGTAGGCTTAAATACAAGGTATGATGGTACCAACGCATCACGTGACACCATAGTGGCAATGTTACGCAATGGTGAAGCCATCCCCCTATGTCCA
>CBFDTI010000015.1:0-22210 GCA_965612795.1 uncultured bacterium
AATAAAATCTTATTTTTGATAGCAAGGAGGGTTCAATGAGTCTATGGGTGGTTTCCAAGACACGGTTTGATGTTGTACGTGTGAAGCTGATGCTTGAAAATGCCATTAGTCGCAAAATTATCGACAGTGCCTTACATGTAGAGGAAGATGGTCGTACGCGGTTGGAACATGTCCTCGATGCATATGTAGAGAACACTCATATGCCAGCATGGGAGAAACTACGTAATTACCCGCTCTTTAAAGTTATCGATATAATAAAGCGTGCTTTCAATGCAGACGATGAACGTATGAAACGCGAGCTACAGAACCCCACCATTCGTAAGATACTGTTGGTATCACTCAAATCCCTACGTAAATATGGGCTACAGACACCACAGAACTTTGTCGCACCCATCATGGTGGTGTGGAACTTCACATATAAATGTAACCTCAAATGTAGACACTGTTACGAAGATGCGGGCGTGTTAAGGTCAGGCCCCACCAATGAGCTCACCACTGAGGAGAAATACCATGTATTGGAGGAGCTGGATAAAAATCATGTACCTACAATATTCTTCTCGGGTGGCGAACCCCTAATGGCGGCCGACTTTTGGGAGCTTGCCGAGGCTGCCAAAAAGAAGGGTTTCTACCTCAGCATAGCTTCCAACGGTACATTGTTTGCCAACAAGGAGAACGCTGTACGTGCAAAAGAGATCGGCTTCGGCTACATAGCGGTTAGCCTTGACGCAGCCGACCCCAAGAAGCATGACGAATTCCGTGGTGTACCCGGTATGTGGGAACGTGCAGTCCAGGGTATAAAGAACCTCAACGATGTAGGTATCACCACCGTTATACAGTTTACGCTCACGAAATACAATAAGGATGAGCTACCCAAAATGTTCAAGCTCCAGAAGGAAATCGGTGCGTACAAAGTTATCGTCTATAATTACATACCTGTAGGACGTGGCGATATGGACATGGACATTACACCGGAGGAACGTGAAGAGGCCTTCCGTGTAATGTATGAGGAGCTCGAAGCTGGTTATCATTCGGTAGCTACGACTGCACCACAGCTTGCAAGGTACTGCAAGATGATGGGTTCCGACACTATTATATTCACACATTATGGGGATGCGAAAGCCAAAGAGCTGGGTGTCATCGCTGATATAGTAGGTGGTTGTGGTGCCGGTAGAGCCTATTGTTCGGTACAACCCGATGGTAGGGTCACCCCCTGCGTATATATGCCATATATCACTGTCGGTAACTTACGTGAACATACGTTCGAAGAGATCTGGAACAGTCCATTCATGGAGTACCTACGCGATCGTTCCGACCTATGGGGACACTGTGCGGAATGTCCCTACCAAGCAGTATGTGGTGGCTGTCGTGCACGTGCTTACGTGTATTTTGATGATTTCAAAGGTCCCGACCCTGGTTGCATATTCAACCGCGAATACTACTATAACTGGGAGAAATATCGACGTATGGGTAAATCTGCGGAAGCGTTGACCCTTATTCATAAAGCACCAGTGACGGTTAAATAAATGGTGCGAAGGTTAGCAATCATCGGGTTAGCTGTATTAATCGTAGCCGGCTGTAAGAAGCAGGAGCAGACCAAGTTCACACCACCACCTGATGGTAAAGTTACCAAGGAGCTTGCCGATAAATACATAAAGGCGGCAAAGGCGCTCGAGCTCGCCATCGCACGCCATCAAGTCTACATACGTGAGTTCATGCGCAGGTTTAAGATCGACTCGCTGTCACAGCTACAGGATACCACCTTCATACGTGAACACCCTCAGGTTATGGATGCATGGCAACGTCTACAGCGTCGCTGGAAGGAAGCCGAACAAGACGCATATAGGAGTGCGGGGTTGACTGAGGATGCCTTCAACTGGATTGGTATGGCACTTACGGATACCATAAATGCTGATATACGTGAGTACGTACAACGGGCACTTACTGCTGAGTAGTACCAAAATAGGTTGACAATTACTTTTTTTCCTTAATTTTGTAGTAAGGAGGTACCGATGAGATCAAACAAATGGGGGTGTTTGATAGTGGGAATTTTTTTACCCATTATCTTGAACGCCTATGATCATGGGCCTTTTGTTGAAGCTTGTGCTAAAGTATTGCCTGCAGTCGTTAACATAAGTGCAGAAAAGGTGGTGGAGATACCTAGTCCATTTAGCGACCTGTTTGAAGATCCGTTTTTCAGGTATTTCAAGAAGTACTTCCCTGAGTACGAATGGAAGCAACGCCTGAAGAGCCTCGGTTCAGGCGTTATAATCACATCTGACGGTTACGTGGTAACTAATTACCACGTGATAGCACATGCCGAAAATATTGTAGTAAGCACAGAAGAGGAAACCTTCAAAGAGGTCGAAATCGTAGGTGTCGACAGTGTAACAGATATCGCATTACTTAAGTTAGAGACAGAACACGAACTCCCGTATATCGAATGGGGTGATTCAGATTCGCTCAGAGTAGGTGAATGGGTGATCGCCATCGGTAGCCCACTTGGCCCCCAATATGCAAGAACTGTCACCATGGGTATAGTGAGTGCTAAAGGTCGTGTGTTACCAATAGGACATACCAAGTATTGGGATCTCATACAAACCGACGCCGCCATCAACCCTGGCAATAGTGGTGGTCCACTTGTCAACATTGAGGGTAAAGTCGTCGGTATAAACGTAGCTATAGCCACTGGTACACGTTACTACATAGGGTTAGGGTTCGCCATACCAAGTAATACCGTAAAGCGTGTAGTGGAAGACCTCATGAAGTACCACAAGGTACAACGTGCATGGTTGGGTGTCACCTATCAGAAGCTGGATGCCGACCTTGCACAAGCGTTGGGGCTCGAAAAAGTAGAAGGTGTAGTCATTGTAGAAGTAGTGGATGGGTCACCCGCCGACAAAGCCGGTATCAAACCCAAAGATGTGATCATAGAGTTCAACGGCAAAAAGGTTACGTTCGCCAACTTCGCCGTTATAGTTGCACACAGCCCAATAGGTGAACCTATAAAGGTTAGGTTGATACGTGGCAAACGTGAAATAGAGACTGAAGTAGTACTTGAACCACGTGAAAAGGGTGAAACCAAAATCTACGGCTGGCTCGGTATGCGCGTAGAACCTACAGAGACTGGGGTTACAGTAGTAGACGTATCACCGGGTTCGCCAGCAGATGAGGCCGGTATCCAAAAAGGCGACCGCATCAAGATGATAGGTGATATCGAAATCAAATCGATCGAAGATTATGAACGTGCATCCCAGGAGTATAAAGATAGAACCACACCAATATTGTTTCTTATTGAACGTCAAGGTAAGGACATTTTAATTGCTATCAAACCCGAATAAAACCAAGGAGGTACAACAATGGTGTATAAAAAGAAAAACCTGGTAGATTTCTATCTATCCGAGATAAAGGATATACCCGTACTTACTGTGGAAGAGGAACGTGCACTCATCAGGAAGGCAAAAGCTGGCGACAAGGAAGCATTCCAGAAACTTATATCCTCCTACTTGAAGTTTGTGGTCAGTCTTGCCAAACTCTACCATACGGATGATGTGCCACTCGAAGACTTGATCAACGAAGGTAACATGGGATTACTACGTGCGTTTCAACATTTCGATCTCAGCAAAAACGTACGCTTCCTCTCATATGCAGTGTGGTGGATACGTCAAGCTATCTTCAAACTAATAAAGGAATCAGGTAGTGTCGTACGTATACCTTCATCTAAAAAGAGCAACATCAAGAAAGTACAAGACGTAGAGAAGGAACTACTGCAGAAGAAGCAGAAACCACCCACACCACGTGAGATAGCAGAGGTGCTGGGTATCGATGAGAAGGAAGTGATCAAAAGCTACGAGATTGCACAACGGGATCTCGCAATCGATGCACCACTCAACGAAGACCGTGATACACCGCTTAATGAAACACTGTTTGGTACCGAAGGCGAAGAGGATAAGATTATCAACGCAATAATCACCGAGGAACTAAAGGAGAAGATAAAATATCTACCGGAACGCGAAAAGAAGGTAGTTATCGAATATTTCGGGTTGGGTGGCAACCCTCCCAAGACACTCAAAGAAATAGGCGAGGAATGGGGTGTATCACGTGAACGTGTACGCCAGATAAAGGAACGCGCATTACGTAAGTTGCGCCAGATGATTCATGAAGAAGGTCATCATCGTACCACCTAACACGGGTGAAGTACGGGAAATTCACCCGATCACTTTGATTACCATCTTCGCCGGTATCGTGCTTTTGCCTGTGATATTGTATTTACTACAACCCAAAGTAGACGAAAGCCTCATAAGAAGGGAGAAAGACTATTATGAAATACTACACAGGTTGAATTACCTCGAGCATCGCCTATCGGTGCTCGAACGTCGTAATGAAGCACTTAAATTAGAAGCTGATGCGTTACGTTCACATCTGATGTACTACGGTGACACCACAGATACATCTGTGAGTGACTTCGAAGACATATTCGAACGTGTACAGGTTAACCAGAAGCTACTCGAGCTGGTTGAAAAGGAGATATCGAAAGACCCACAAAAGCTCGACTACCTACCCAGTATACTGCCGGTAGATGGATGGCTGGTTAAGGGGTTTGGCCTCATCAAGGACCGGTTTACCGGTGAATATCGTGTTTCACAGGGTATAAATATCGCCGCACCAGTAGGTACACCTGTACGTGCAACCGCAAGTGGTTGGGTAGTATTCCGTGGCTACAAAAAGGGGTATGGCAAAATGGTTATAATACAACATAGACACGGGTTCCGCACCTTATACGCACATCTCAACGATATAAAAGTGGGGTTAGGTGAATTCGTCAAACGTGGCAAAATTATCGGCACAGTAGGTACAACTGGTACAACCGAAGGGCCACAACTGCATTACGAGATACGACTTTATGGTATACCACAGAATCCGCTCAATTATATAATCGAGGAGATAAAAACACTCTAATGAACCGCACATTGCTTATAATAAAACCGGATGCGGTCCGTATGGGTGTGATCGGCGAGATACTCGCACAGGTGGAACGTGAAGGCTTTAAAATACTCGACCTTAGAATGGTGCAGCTCACACGCGAACAGGCAGAAACCTTCTATGCCGAACACCGTAACAAACCTTTCTTCAACGAGCTTGTAACTTTCATAACGTCCGGTCCCATCGTGGCAGTATTACTCGAAAGTACCGAAAGTGAGAACGGTGTTAAGAAACTACGCACAATCGTAGGTGCAACCGATCCGCTTGCATCACCACCTGGCACCATACGACGTAAGTGGGGTACCAACATAACCCAAAACGCGGTACATGCATCAGATTCACCCAAAAGCGCCGTACGTGAGATACGGTTCTTCTTCGGGGATAAACTTTAATGGCCGAACTTATAGTAGCATTGGATTTAACATCTATCGATAAGCTTAACCGAATAGTAGCTGAACTCGATGGGCTTGTTGATTTCTTCAAGTTGGGTATCGAACCCCTAACTGCGATGGGGTTCAAAGTTATCGAACACCTTAAAACCCAAGGTAAACGCGTGTTTGTTGACCTTAAATTTTTCGACATCCCAAAAGTAGTGCATAGCGCAGTAAGGAACCTACAACAATACGATGTCGATATGTTAACACTCCATACATTGGGTGGTACCAACATGCTATGTGCAGCCATAGATGCACGCGGTGGTTCCAATAAGCCATTACTTATGGGGGTGACTGTGCTGACTTCACTGTCACCATCCGAATCCAAACCCCTATTTAACCGCAAATTAGAAGAAGAAGTGCTGCTACTCACATCGCTTGCGTATGAGTGTGGCTTAGATGGAGTGGTAGCCTCACCGCTTGAGGTACGGCAGATCAAATCGAAATGGCGAGATAATCTGTTAGTACTAACACCCGGCATAAGAGGTACAGGTGCGAGTAAGGATGATCAAGCCCGTATACTTACACCTTACGGGGCAGCACGAGAAGGTGCCGACTTCCTGGTGGTAGGTAGACCCATACTTAATGCAGACAACCCACGTATGGTGGTAGAGAGTATGTTATCCGACATACAACGAGGTAACAATGAATTTAGAACAACTATTAAAGGAACTGGGCGTGATACGTGAAGGCCATTTCCTATTGAGTTCTGGCCTACACAGTGGGATATACTTTGAGAAGTTCAGGCTGCTGGAAAACCCTCAATATCTACCAGTTTTTACGCATGAAATAGCGAGCCACTTCAAATCGTACAGTATATCAAGAGTAGCCGCACCTACACTCGGTGGTATGTTGATCGCATACGAGGTGGCACGTGAATTAAACACACGCGCAATATACATTGAAGAAGTACACGGCAAACGTGTACTACGACGTGGGTTCACCATCGAGAAAGGAGAACCCATCCTCGTAGTAGATGACGTGATGACAACCGGTCAATCACTATCCAATGTGATAGAGGTGATAGAAACTAACGGCGGTATGATTGCAGGTATTGGGGTGTTGATCGACCGTAGCGATGGGGTAAACTTTCCTTATCCATTCTTTGCGGTTATCACAAAACGTGTCACAAATTATACGCCAGACACCTGTCCATTATGCAAGCAGGGTGTGCCACTTGAGATACCTGGAGGTATAAGTTGATGATAAATGTTACACTTTTAGCTCATACACCTGACCCTTTACGTGTGATCTATACAGCAGCTAAGACTTGCTATTCAGGGGCCAAACCAGAAACCATATTCAAAACATCGGTTACACGCCAGACTATGGAACACCTCATACGTAAGGTGGTCGAGCGTGGGCACCATTCCGTATTAGAACATGTAAACTTCACATTCGCCATCTCCGGCATATCACGAGCATGCTCACATCAACTCGTACGTCACAGGGTAGCCAGCTATTCACAACAGAGCCAACGATATGTGGAACCATCAGCTGAGTTTGTGGTACCTCGTACGATAAGGAAGCATCACAAAGCTAATGATATGTTCTACAAAACACTTGAACATTGCATGACAGCCTATAAGGAGATGCTAACCTTGGGTATACCGAAGGAAGATGCACGTTTTGTGTTACCCAACGCTACACCTACAAATATCGTTGTGACGATGAACCTACGTGAATTAATACATGTGGCGGGATTGCGGTTATGTGCACGTGCACAATGGGAGATAAAATTCGTGCTTGCACTTATTAAGAAGGAGGTAAAGAAAGTGGATAAATTCCTGGGCGAACTACTTGTACCCAGATGTGTAAGTTTAGGTTATTGTCCAGAGGAGGTAAGCTGTGGTCTTAGACCTAAAAAGGGATAAGAAATTACACGTTAATCAGTTAAAAGATGGTAGCGTTGAGCGATTCTCCTTTGTTATATCACAAGAGACGTGGAATCTAGAACTGTTGGCCAGCGACGTTACGGTATCACTTATGATTGTCAAACGTGGTACCCGCGTACGTGTGAAGGGTAAGATGAAGTTCAAGTTACAGCTGGAATGCTACAGGTGCGGTGAGCCGTTCACAACTGACAATGAGGAGTCGTTCGATCTCTTCTTTTTTGTTGAACATCCCAGCTTCTACGGTAGGAGCAAGGAACTCACGATGGAGGATTTTGGTGTCCTGCCATACAATGGGGATGAGATCGATCTCTGGCAAGTATTACGTGAGACCATAATACTGGCGGTACCTACCAAGCCCCTATGTAAACCCGACTGTAAAGGATTGTGTCCCATATGTGGAGCAAACTGGAACCTCACCACGTGTGAACACCAGCCGTCGTCTACCTCTGAATAAACACCCATAACCTACGTTCAACAGCTGCTAACCTACCGTTTTAGGTGTCTAACTTGGTGCTTGAAATTTAGGCAATTAAGTTAAAATTAAAATGTGATGCATGATAAGGTAATAAAAAGTATCACACTGTTTACGATACTCGTGAGTGCATGCGTGTATAGTTTTACAGGGTTTGTGCCACCTGGTCGTGAAACTATCTACATATATCCGTTTGAAAACGAGACCCCTCGATATGGGTTAGAAAACCTCATAATGGAGAAGATACAAGCCGCATTCATAAGTGATGGTAGAGTTAAACTCGTATCTGCGGATAAAGCGAAGATCAAACTTAAGGGTGTGATCAGCAGCTACGAACGTACAGTATTCTCGTACACTGGTACGGATGAAGTGGAACAGTATCGGTTAACCGTAAAAGTTGAGCTCACTTTATTACAAGATACTGTTACATTATGGCAACATACACTCACGAAATGGGTGAACTACCCACCTGATGAAGATGAAGATGTCGCACTTGAACAACTCTGTACCGAATTAGGCAACGATGTAGTACATGGTGTGATAGAGGGATGGTAGATATTATCGATCGATTTGCTGCATACTTAAGAGTAGAACGTGGTTGTGCAGAGAACACATGTACATCTTACGTACACGATATACGTAGGTTTGTTGAGTTTATGAACAGGCGACGTATAAGCTGGGATAGCGTTGATCTAAATACGGTGAATAGTTACATAACGTATCTGCGTCGTAAGGGCTACTTGAATAGCTCAATATCACGAACTGTAGCCGCTATCAAATCGTTTTACAGGTTTTTGGTTATCGAGAAATACCTCGATACTTCACCGGTGGAGCTACTGGAATATCCGAAGAAAGAACTGAAATTACCGAACGTGTTGACACAGGATGAAATATTCCGTATTATAGAAGCTGCCGATAGCTATACACCGTTAGGTATTAGAGATAGGGCGATGCTCGAACTACTGTACTCCACAGGCATGCGTATAAGTGAGTTAATCAACCTCAAATTAACGGATGTATTCTTGGATGAAGCATTTTTACGTATCATTGGCAAGGGTGATAAAGAGCGCTACGTACCCATAGGTAAACCGGCAATGGACTGGCTGACTATATATCTGGAGCGCGGACGTCCGTATCTCAAACAGCACCATGATAGCGGTTACCTGTTCATCAACCGTAACGGTGATAAGCTCACCCGTATGGGGGTATGGAAAATAGTTCAAAAATATGCTAAACGTGCAGGTATTAAAAAGCCAGTAACTCCACATACGTTTAGACATTCATTTGCTACCCACATGCTGGAGGGTGGTGCCGACCTACGGGTAGTGCAGGAACTGCTCGGACATGCGAGTATCAAAACGACAGAAGTTTACACACATATATCACAGGAGAAGCTCAAAGAAGCGGTGAGGTTATATCACCCCAGGGGATGAGAATAACAGGTGGTGAGTTACGTGGTCATCCACTTTATTATCCGAAAAAGTTAAGGTTACGGCCGACACAGGACAAGGTACGTGGAGCTATCTTCAATGTGCTGGGTGATGAAGTAATAGACCGTATAGTATTCGATCTATTTGCGGGTACGGGTAGCTTCGGGTTGGATGCACTGTCGAGAGGTGCCAAAGAGGCATTCTTTATCGAGATATCACGTGCTGCGGTGAGTGTATTACGTCGTAATATCGAAAGCTTGGGTTACAGCAGATATGCACATATTATAAGAGAAGATGCAATCACTTTCATTAAAGACTTGAAGGAGCGCGGAGATAGCGATTGGCGTACAGCGATAGTGTTTATTGATCCGCCCTACGAAAGTGGTTATCTGAGTGAGCTTCTCCCAATCGTCAAAGATTTCCTACCTTATATCCTTATTGTTGAACATTCGAAACGCGAACCATGGCAGCTTGCCGATCGTACGCTATCGTTCGGTGATACACGTGTATCGATTTATTACAGAGAGGGGTAACATGATAAGCTTTGCGTTTGCTGTGATGGAATCCAAAGGTTGGCACAAACCCAGCCCATGGATTTTAAATCTTAGGAGGTATTATGATAGATTATATGGTTGTTGACATAGAAACTGTACCGATAGTGTTTGATAACCGAAAAGTAGTGGATTACTTGATACGAAAGCGGTTCACCCCGGGCTTACATCCGGCGTTCTCGAAGATTGTTGCTATTGGGACGAAAACCCCAGATGCACCGCCTATAATATTTGTGAACACCGATGAAAAGCAGCTACTTGAGAGATTTTGGGCCCACTTACGAGATAAGGAGCCACGTCGTATAGTCACATACAACGGGTATAGGTTTGATATACCGTTCATCATGATACGTTCGTACATCAACGGTATACAGCCACAACTCGATATCGACCGTAATCGCTGGAACATGTTAAATGAAGAGTCTAACCACTTCGATTGCTTATGGGCACTCGCAGGTATGAATGACGAATTTGCTAACATATCGTTAGAAGTAGCGTGCCTCATATTCGGTATAGAGGTACCCAGTGATTACGATATCCTCACTGGTAAAGATGTCGAGCGTGCATACAAGCGTAATGATATCGAGGGGATCAAACGTCACTGTGAGTATGATATCATGCTTACGGAGCAATTATACTTAAAACTCAAGGATATAGCATATCCGGTGAGACGCTCCAAACCCATATCACAGAAACAACTCGATTACATTATAGAGCTTGCACGCCAGCAGGGGATCGAACTTATCCCAGATGACATAAAGGGTTGGTCTTCTCAACAAGCCAGCAAATGGATAGACCAACATAAACAACAGAAGGAGTAACCATGATCCGGTTAATGACCACGTTAACATTGTCTATCGTGTTGGTAGGCAGCATCGCTGCAGATAAGTTTCATTTCATCGTGATGGGTGACAACCGCGGTGTTAAGGCTTTGGAACAACCAGAAGTTTTCAAACAGATCATACGTGAGGTTAACTTACTCAACCCCGACTTTGTCATCATGGGGGGTGACCTCATCCATGGCTATACCTCAGACACTGGGCTTATAAAACGGGAATGGCAGAATTTCAAACGCATCCTAAGCGAGCTCGACGTACCATACTACCTAGTAGTGGGTAACCATGATGTTTGGGATGAAGTGTCGCAACAGATCTATCTGGAAGAATGTGGTGCCCTATACTATTCGTTCGACTACAGGGGGTGCCACTTTATCGCTTTGGATACAGAAATCCCAGGTCAGATCAACTATATAACAGGTGAACAGTTACAGTGGTTAAAGGATGACCTTAAGCGCCACAAAGATGCTACCCACATATTTGTGTTCATGCATCGCCCCGTATGGGCGTATGAGGGTACACCCGGCAAGGTATGGATGCGCGAGATCCACCCCCTACTGGTTAAATACGGGGTGGATATTGTGTTCAGTGGTCACTGGCATGTGTATGAGATTGACTATCGTGATGGTATACGCTATGTCATAACAGGTGGTGCAGGTGCACCTATCGGTAGGTATCCAGAGGTGGGCGATTTCCATCATTATCTGCTATGTACGGTAGATGGCGAATCGGTTGAAATAGCGGTCATAAAACCCGGTAGCATTTTTGATGAAACTATTGTGAGATTTGAAGACGCATCACGCTTCCATAGGATACGTACACAATGCATCAGCTACCCCTATATTGATCTACCGCTGGAAACCGAACATGAACTCATGTTGATAATTGATAATCCATTCACAGATACGGTTGCTGGTATGATTAGGTGGCAACTGGAAGGGTTTGAAGGTTGGCAGGTGGCCCCTATCGAGCAAACCTTCAAGTTACTCCCAACCGCTCAACAGGTATTCAGCTTCAAGGTGAGACCAGCTTCACTCCAGGCATGGTATCCCACTCCCATTGTAGAGGTGCTTTACCCATATGCAAAAGATAAGAAACCTATCCCTATTAAGCGTGAGATTAGATTGGTACCCAGTTATGATTGTGAAAGGCTCAGCAGTCCACCCATAATAGATGGTAACCTTAAAGATTGGCAAGCCATCCATCCCATAGTGCTGAATAAGAGGTATCAGGTGGCTTCACGTGATTCCATCAAATGGATAGGTCCCTCAGACAAAAGTGGTAAAATCTACTTGGGTTGGGATGATACTTGCTTATACTTTGGAGCTGAAGTTATCGATGACATATTTTGTCAACCCGAACATGGTGTCACGCTATCACGCGGTGACTGTATTATACTGGCGTTCGATGTAGGTGATGACCCACGAGGTGTAGGTAAGTTAGACAAGTTTCTTACTATATACTTCTTCACGATGACTGAGGATGGGCCTACTGTCTACCGTCGGTATGCAACCGATCAGTCCAAAGTCTGTGATGTAACGGAAATTGTATTTACAGCTAAAAGGGTCTACACCACGGAGATATACGAGGCCAAACTGCCATGGACTGCATTAAAAGAAGGGTTTACACCCGAACCTGGTGAGATCGTCAATTTAGATATCGTATTCACAGATAACGATGGTAAGGGAAGAGAGGATTGGCTACAGTGGACACCTGGTTGTATGGAGAAAGGTGAAATCTCTTACTACGGTAAACTGATACTACGGTGATATACGGATTATAATCGTTCTCTTATAAGTTTCACAGGGATGCTACCAAAACTCAATAACTTGTCGTGAAATTCGCGCAAATCACCGGAATATTTATCACGTAGCTCCATGATCTGCTTCTTACCGATTATATAGCTCATGGGTTGTGTTGGTGAGCTCGTGTAGCGTTTGACTTCAGCCTCTGCGTTGACGGGTTCGAGTTTGGCTTCCTCCACGAGAAATTTGACTGCATCGCCGAAACTCATCTGCCTTGTGTGCAGCTTAACATCTACGATTACACGACATGCACGCCATAGTTCATCTTTTAGCTGCATCAACCTTACCCTTGGATCTGTGTAGTAACCCAGCTCATAGAATAGTTCCTCGCAGTATAGAGCCCAACCTTCCACAAACACCGATGTACCATAAACCTTACGTACTTTGGAATCAACCCGATTAGCCCATAACAGTTGCAGATGATGCCCTGGATACCCCTCATGTAGTGCAACTATGGGGATGCTATAAATCGAATGGCCACGAAGTTGTTCTTCAGTGGTAGCAGGTGTCACGTAGAAGAACCCTTTCTGTTGCTTTTCGAACGGTGCTGGTGGCATGTACGCTGCATATGGGATGGTGGGGCGTGCAAACTGTGGTGTTTCAATAACCTCCAACCCCTCCTCCGGCGGTATGGTCACTATATTCTTGTCGATTGTAAACTCACGTGTATGCTGCATTTCGCGTCGATAGTAATCCAATAACTCATCAGCTGGCGGATGTGCGGATTTCAATTCTTCAACTATTGTAATCCAGGCTTTGGTGGGTTCGATACTGCCTGCTACTTTATTGAGCGCATTCTTCACCCTATTTAGGGTGCTCTCCCCTATCTCCAGCAGATCGTCTGCATCCCAATCTAACATATGTTCTACCTTCAATTTGTAATCGAAAAGCTCTCTACCTATCGGGAACTCACCCTTGGAGCTAGCCAGATACTCTTCTTTAAGGAATCTACAGTACCTATCAAAGGATTCGGCGGCAGCCATGCTCGCTTTTGTAACATGGGCTTTCAACTTCGGTACTTGTTCCGCAAATTTAGGTACGAAATGTTTGAAGAAGCTTATACTCGCTTCGGCTTTCTCGATAGCTATCTTGGTGTAGATGGCGGGTGAGTTCTTCAGATTGTGTTTAGCCTCATCTATGAGACGTGGTACCTGATACAACCTCTTCAAGATGAACTCAAGCCGCTCACCAACGGGTGCAAATTCGCGCAATATGAGGGTAAACACCCCATATAACGGGATGTCTATGTATATGGAAGGGTCTCTTTCCCACATCCGTAGCTGTTCGAACTCCCTGAGCTTCACCTCAAGGGCGCTGGTTAACACATTATAATCGAGCTGCTCATCTTCTGTTAACTTAGTGGGGTCGATCTTTTTGAGCTCCTTTAAGTAGTATTTCTCCTTTTCATGTACATCCAGCAGGAAATCTTTATCTAACTTATCCAGCTCGTGGTCATATTTGTGTATACCTTCATATGTTGCGGTAACAGGTGAAGTTTGCCATCTAAATTCCAAAATCTCATCCACCAGTTGCTGGAAGCTTTTCATTGTACCTCCTTAAAATATCCAGTATCTGTAAGATGTGCTATAGCCCGGTACGGTCAATGTGTTCAATATAACCACCACACTAAAACTTGTGTTTGACATCGACGTTTATCCTGTCGCAATATCTCATAAATCACTTGACTCTATCGATTTGTACGTATTATAAAAGACAAATCGGAGGCACAAGATGGTACTCAAAGGTAAAGCGTGGAAGTTTGGTGACAACATATCAACAGATTTGATAATACCGGGTAGATACTTTCATCTGCGGTCTAACCTACCGGAGCTGGCCAAGCACACGTTAGAGGATGCGGATCCACAGTTTCGTGAGAAGTTCAATCCTGGCGATTTTGTTGTCGCCGGTTATAACTTTGGGTTAGGGTCATCACGTGAACATGCAGCGTTAGTGTTACGTGAAACCAAGGTAGCAGCTGTCTTGGCAAAAAGCTTTGCCCGCATATTCTTCCGTAATGCTATTAATGTTGGGTTACCATTAGTTGAATGTGATACTGATACAATAAACGAGGGTGACGAACTTGAAGTAGACCTCGCTAAAGGTATTGTACGCAACCTTACACGTGGGGTTGAACTCAAAAGCAACCCATTACCACCGGTGATGTTGAAGATATTGAGTGATGGTGGGTTGTTGCCACATCTGATCAAGCATGGCGATTTTGCGTTAGATTAAGGAGGTACAATGGCGAAGAAATGGGTATATTTCTTTGGTGACGGTAAAGCCGAAGGTAATGCCAAGCTTGTAAACCTGTTAGGTGGTAAAGGTGCCAACTTACATGAGATGACCAACCTCGGCATACCTGTACCACCAGGGTTTACTATAACTACCGAGGCATGTCGCTACTTCTATGAGAAAGATGGCGAGATTCCACCGGAGCTCGAACCCCAAGTACGTGAGGCGATGAGTAGGATCGAATCCCTCATGGGACGTAAGTTCGGCGACCCCAATAACCCGTTACTTGTGTCAGTACGATCGGGTGCACCGGTGTCGATGCCCGGTATGATGGATACCATACTCAATTTAGGGTTAAACGATGAGAGTGTCGAAGGGTTGAGCAAGTTAACCAACGACCCACGATTCGCGTATGACTGCTATAGGCGGCTTATCTCTATGTATGGGAATGTAGTCATGGGTATACCACATGAGGAGTTTGAGAAACTAATCGAACAGAAGAAACGCGAAAAGGGTGTCACCCAGGACATAGAGTTGACGGCGGAGGATTGGCGTGACTTAGTGGCTAAGTTCAAACAACTTATACGTGACCGCACGGGTAAGGAGTTTCCACAAGACCCATGGGAACAACTCTGGGGTGCAATCAAAGCTGTATTCAAGTCGTGGAATAACCGTCGTGCTATCGAATATCGTAAGATACACGGTATACCGGAAGACCTCTACACAGCCGCTAATGTACAAACGATGGTGTTCGGTAACCTTGGCGAAGACAGTGCTACGGGGGTGGCATTCACAAGGAATCCAGCCACCGGTGATAAAGCCTTCTACGGTGAATACCTACGTAATGCACAGGGTGAAGATGTAGTCGCCGGCATACGGACACCGGAACCTATCGATAAGCTCAAGGAGGAGATGCCCATCATATACGAAGAGCTCATGAAGATAAGGGATTTGTTAGAACGTCACTATAAGGATATACAAGATATTGAGTTCACGATAGAGCGTGGTAAACTCTATATGTTGCAGACACGGCGTGGCAAACGTACTGCGCTCGCCAACGTAAAGATAGCAGTCGATATGGTTAAGGAAGGGCTAATCGACAAAAAAGAGGCTATTAGACGGGTAACTCCGGAAGATATCGAGCAGCTCATGCATCCAGTAATTGATCCAAATGTAAAGGCAGAACCTATCGCTAAGGGGTTACCAGCATCACCAGGTGCAGCTACCGGAAAGGTAGTGTTTACATCGGAGGAAGCAGCGGAATGGGCTGATAGAGGTGATCCCGTAATACTTGTGCGACTCGAGACTTCCCCGGAGGATATTGTAGGTATGAAGAAAGCGGAAGGTATCCTAACCCAACGTGGTGGTATGACCTCACACGCAGCAGTAGTAGCTAGAGGTATGGGGAAACCCTGCGTGGTCGGATGTGAAAATATCAATATAGACTATGACAAGAAGGAATTCGTCACATCTACAGGTGTAACAGTATGTGAAGGTGACGTGATCACGATCGACGGTGCCACCGGTAATGTATACGTCGGCGACCTACCCAAAGTGAGATTGGCAACTGTACCAGAGTTTCAAGAAATCTTGCAGTACGCGGACGAAATACGTAGGTTAGGTGTACGCACGAATGCAGATACACCTGAACAGGCTAAAACTGCGCGTGAGTTCGGTGCCGAAGGTATAGGGTTGTGCCGTACCGAACATATGTTCTTCGCTGAGGATAGGATCAAGGCGATGCGCGAGATGATAGTAGCGGAGACGCCCGAGGATCGCAAGAAAGCACTCGCCAAACTTCTACCCATGCAGAAGGAAGATTTCAAACAGATATTGGATGTGATGGACGGGCTACCAGTCATTATAAGGACGCTCGACCCACCTCTACACGAATTCTTGCCTAAGGAACGAGAACGGATTGAGGAGCTTGCAAAGGAGTTGGGTATCGATCCTGATGTACTTCAGAAGAAGATCGAATCGCTCACGGAATTTAACCCAATGCTGGGACATCGTGGTTGTCGACTCGGTATAACGTATCCTGAAATCACCGAAATGCAGGCACGTGCAGTATTTGAAGCTGCTTGCGAGCTCAAAAAAGAGGGTAAGAACCCCATACCTGAGATAATGATACCGCTGGTGGCGGATGCGAAAGAATTTAAATACCAACGTGAGGTGGTGGATAGAGTGGCGAAAGAGGTTATGGAACAGTATGGAGTAGAAATCGAATATAAAGTGGGTACAATGATCGAGCTGCCACGTGCTGCACTTACAGGTGATGAGATTGCGAAGTATGCGGAATTCTTCTCGTTCGGTACGAACGATCTTACACAGACGACGTTCGGGTTTTCGCGTGACGATGTAGCTAAATTTTTGAATCTATACATAGAAAAAGATATATTACCATATGATCCGTTCCAATCGCTGGACGTTGTAGGTGTGGGTGAACTCGTCCGCATAGGTACAGAGCGTGGTAAAAAGACACGACCTGACCTCGAGGTCGGTATTTGCGGCGAACATGGTGGTGAACCACGTTCAATCGCATTCTGCCATAAGGTAGGGCTTGACTATGTGAGCTGCTCACCATATCGTGTACCTATAGCGAGGTTGGCAGCTGCAAAGGCTGTAGTCGAAGAAGAGTAGTACCTAATGGAGTAAGTTGACGTGCGTAGGTTAACTTTATATTTATTTATGTGGGATTGTCTAGTCTACTGTATGATAGCTCTTTGTAGTGCGGGATGTAAGAATAGAAAATGTGAAATACGTGAAGGTGTATGGGTATGCTATCGCATCGGCGAGAAAGAGATGGAATGGCAAGTACTGAATGTAACGGAGGATTCGCTTCATATGCATGGTGTTTTAAATGATGAACTGGAACTGAATGTGCTGTACATACGAGATACGGTTGGCCACTGGGTGCTTACCGAGTTGTGGCTTATGGAGGAGAGTGACAGTATAGCGATGAAAGCGAGTGGCTGGCTGGATATGTTCGATTTCGACTCAAATCGTGACACTAATACATTGATACGCAAAGAAGTCGTACGAGTGGGCGGGAAGAAACTGCGATTACTGGTGTACCCTGATGTGATAAAATCGCCTGACGTACCTATTTTCGGTATATATTGGGCAAGGATAGGAGGTGATACATTAAAATTATTAGACTTTGGTTATAAATAAAAGGGCTTATATATGGCTGAAATCCAGATTTTAGAAAAAAGTTATCCGGTGGATTTACCGGATAAGGTAGCAAGAAAAATCGAGTCCACCATTAACGATATGTTGAAGAAGATCAAAGAGGAGCTCGACACCTCTATCGTGTCCGATATTTTGTGTTATGGGCTTATAAATTTTGTGTATCTGTTGATACAGGAGGAACAACGTAGGGCGAAAGCTGTGAAGCGACTCGATTCGATGATCGCGAAGCTCGAATCCACCCTTTAAGGATTTCAGCCTATATAAGCCCGTTGTAAAAGGAGGTAGATATGGGTGCTGTAAGCTCGCTAATCGGTATGATCGGCGGACTAACAATAGGTTTACTAATTTCGTATGGGATATGGGGACGTAAATATAGGTTAAGTTTGAAGAAAGCCGAAGAGAAGGCTAAGTCAATAATAGAAGCTGCACAAAAGGAGGCACATGACATCAGGATATCAGCACAAAGCGAGCTCAAACGCAAACTACAGGAACAGAGGCGCGAACTCGAAAAGTCGCTCGCTAACCGCAAGAGGGAAGTTGAGGAGCGCGAACGCCGCTTATCGATACGTGAGCGTGAACTTGACCGTAAGCTTGAGTTACTCGAGCGTCGCGAGAAGCTATTAGCTAAAAAGGAAACTGATATCAACTACAGCCATAAGCGGGTGGCTGAAAAACTGAAGGAGCTGGATAACCTCATCCAACAGGAAAATGTAATATTGGAAAAAATAGCTGGGTTGTCGCGTGAGGAGGCAAAGCAGAAACTGTTAAACAACATGCGAGAAGAAGCTGAACTCGAAGCTAAACAGTTTCTGCTGGAACTGAAGGAAAAAGTCGAACGTAACGCCAAAGCAGAAGTCTTCCAGATACTAACCACCGTGATGAACCGCTACATACCCGAAATTGTAGCAGATCAAACTACAAGCGTTGTGCATCTGCCATCAGACGACCTCAAGGGTAAACTCATAGGACGTGAGGGCCGTAACATAAGAGCGTTCGAACAAGCAACTGGAGTCGATCTTATTATCGATGATACACCGTTAGTGGTAAGCGTATCATCATTTAATCCCGTACGACGTGAGATTGCACGTCGGGCACTCGAAAAACTTGTAGCTGATGGAAGGATACACCCGGGAAGGATCGAGGAAGTGGTAAAGGAAGTGCGTGAGGAGGTGGAACGCTTTATTGTTGAGAAAGGTGAAGAAACCATAACTGAACTGGGAATATCGGGGTTACATCCAGAGCTTATAAAGTTGTTGGGTGAACTACATTTCCGTACAAGTTATGGACAGAACGTGCTACAACATTCGAAAGAGGTCGCCCATATCGCAACACTATTAGGAGCTGAGTTAGGGCTTGACGATGATAAGATTGAGGAAGCCAAGCGTGCTGGCTTATTGCACGATATCGGTAAAGCTATAAGCCAGGAGGAGAAAGGATCACACCAACAGATAGGTGCTGAAATAGCGCGTAAGTATGGTGAATCTGAAATCATCGTCAACGCCATAGCGGCACATCACCGCGATGTTGAACCACTTTCTGAAGTGGCAGTAGTGGTAGAGCTTGCCGATGCAATAAGTAGTGCAAGACCGGGGGCAAGACGCGAGACCCTCGACGCATATATACAGAGGGTGGGGCAACTTGAAGAGATTGCGCAGTCATTTGATGGCGTGATGCGTGCATTCGCTATACAAGCAGGTAGGGAAGTACGCGTGATCGTACACCCTGATAAGGTGAAGGACGACGACCTCGTATTGCTTGCAGATAGGATTGCAAAGAAAATAGAGCGCGAAATGAAGTATCCCGGTGAAATAAAGGTTACCGTGCTGCGTGAGGTACAAGCTGTACAATATGCCAAATGAGGATTGCCTTTCTAGGCGATATAGTGGGGAAAAGTGGCAGAAGGTTACTGGCTAACAAATGGAGAACGTGGAAGCTCGATCATCACGTAGATTTCACAATAGCGAATGGTGAGAACCTTGCTGGTACGGGGATAACGCCCAACCTTGCACGTAAAGTACGCACGTATGGGATAGACGTTATAACATCAGGTAACCACATATGGAGGTTTGATCAGATTATACCGCTGTTGGAAGATGAACAATTCCCACTGATTAGGCCACTTAACTACAATGGCGTACCAGGCAAGGGTAGCGGTATATTCAACGGTGTAGCCGTTATCAACCTCCTATCACCGATTGGTATGACACCACACTTGGTTGAACCCATGTTTAAGACAGTAGAACGTGAAGTGATGCGCTTACGTGAGATCACACCCATTATAATAGTGGATGTACACGGTGAGATAGCAGCTGATAAGATAGCACTTGCATATTACCTGGACGGTAAGGTAAGTGCAGTGATTGGCACCCACACGCACGTACCGACAAACGATGCAAAGATACTGGAACACGGTACCGCATACATTACGGATGTGGGTATGGTAGGTGCAACCCATTCCGTTATCGGGGTGAAAAAAGAGATCGTCATAGAGCACCTAATTACAGGGCTACCGAAAAGGTTTGACAATGCACGCGAAGAAGTAAAAGGTTATGGTGTACTTATAGATATCGACGACCGTACGGGTAAAAGTTACGCTATTGAACCGTTTGTGATAGAGGGGTAATAGAAACTGTTTTACCAGTATGGTCGTCTATATCAAGTAGCACACCTTGGATGATAGCTGTACCGGTGGCAGGTTTTATCTTCTGTGGTATACCGGTAAGGAAGTACTTTATGTAGAGCTGTTTATCGAACCCAATAACTGAATCGACTGCACCTACCATACCTGCGTCCGTGATATAGCCAGTACCCTCGGAGAGTATCTCCGCATCACGTGTCTGTACATGGGTATGTGTACCTATGACCGCAGAAACCTTACCGTTGAGGTACCAACCCATAGCACGCTTTTCGGAGGTGGTCTCTGCATGAAAGTCAACAATTACAATTTTAGCACGTAATTTGGGTAACAATTCACTTACCACCCTAAAGGGGCAATCAACTGTCACGAGGAAAACCCTGCCCACGAGGTTAATAACGGCGAGCTTACCATCGTCAAAAACCCCATATCCGGGTGCACCTGGTGGATAATTTAATGGCCTCAACAGATTGGGTAGAGTAGATAAACTAGATACAAGAGACGCATCTTGCCATATATGAGGCCCAGACGTAAATATGTTGATACCTGCAGCCTCCAGCTCACGTAACTCCCTTAAAGTGATACCAAACCCTGTATCGTTGGCATTCTCAACGTTCGCTATCACATATTGGAGGTTGTGACGTGAGATAAGTTCAGGTAAAATTTTAGCTACAGCGGTACGACCACACTTACCGACAACATCGCCTAAGAAAAGTATACGCATTCACTATGATTTTTGGGGTAGCTTCTCGACAGGCTTCGCACTGGGTTCGCCGCCCATCTTACAATTGCCATTAAAGGTAGCACCTTCCTCAACCACTAGAACCGCACATGTTATGTCACCTTTGATGTTGGCACCCGCCTGTAGTTCAACCTTTTTTGCTACATAAAGGTTACCATCTACTTTGCCACGAATTATGGCATTGGATGCATTTACGGTACCCTTTATGTAACCTTCCTTGCCAAGCAGTAAGGTACCTTTCACCTTGATCTCACCCTCTACGGTGCCATCTATTCGGATGCTACCTTCTGCCATTAACGTACCTTTAACACAGCTACGACGGCCAATAAATTCGGTAATCTCAATGCCTTTCTCTTTCATTATTACCTCCCATGTTAGAAGGCTCTACCTAAAAAGTAGATAAGTGGGTCAAGCGGTTCACCTTTATAGAAAAGCATAATATCTACAGGTGAATCCTCCTTCACGAACCCCAGTAGCTGCCCCTGATACACACGACGTCCATCCTGTATTAATAACCTGAATTTGCCTTGATAGATGGCTTTGAACCCTTTCTCGTTGGTGATTTCGATTTTGTTAAGCTCATGCTCGAGTACACCGTCCATAATCGCAAAGAGTGGCTCACCTGCACGTGTTATTATCTCCACCCCCATGTTACCAGGTACAAGCGATACTTTACCCCTACATGGTACCACACGTGGTATGTTGCCGATGATGGCCTCACCACCTCCCATTGCGTTGGTGAGAGGTTGTGTTTTTTCTTTGGTAGAATTTACGTCAGTGGCTACGAATGCATCCGTACCCACACCCATAAGCTGAGCAAACTGTTGAACCTTACGATTCTGTTGTTCAAGTAAGGTGATAAGTTGCTCATAATCGTTGAGCTTCTGGCGTAGTTCAGCATTCTTACGCTTAAGCTCCGTATACCCATGTAAGTAGCTCATACCCGTACGTAAGCGTGCAAGTATAAAACCCTGTAGAAAGATCACAATAACGAAGATTATGGGTA
>CBFDTI010000016.1:0-21660 GCA_965612795.1 uncultured bacterium
AATAAATACCTAAGCGCCCTACCCCAATCACCATGATAGAAGGTTACACATCTATCAAGGTGTATCCTACCAGGTAGGCTACCATCTGCGAGCTGGTTGCTTAAAAACTCCAGTAGCTCACCTCTTGCAAGTATATCGTCCTGCATCCACATTGTTTCACGTACATGTGCAGGCGCACTATAGGCTATAGGTACACGGAAATATGCAGGCCCTTCAGCTACTGCGGGGTAATGGTAATTGCCACGCTTTTTCCATATAGCGAATGTATATAGGCCGTACCATCGGTAATAGTAGTATTTCTGGATTTTCTGGAGCGAGGTTTCTAGCTTTGGCACTTTGCTGAGAAAGTTTTGCCAATCCTCCAACGCATCGTTGATGGGGGTTGGGGTTTTGCTTAAATATTGGTGGGTTACACTTAATTCACATCCACTATCTGCAAATATCAGGCCAACACCTGCTGGTTTGCTGGGTATCAACCTAAAATGTAACCCTATGAATATCACGTACCCGTTTATGTGTACCGTATTGGGTAGTTTGCCATCGAACACCTCATAAAACGGTGTAACTTCAGGTATTGGTACCATATCTACGTAGTTTGCACCCTGCACCATAAATGATTGTACTTGTGGTAATACCATAAACCCGGTATGAATAAGGTGGCCGTCAAGTTTACGTATGAGGAATATCGCATTCTCTGCGATTTTGATGTCTTCCAGCTCCTTAGCAGGGAGTGCGAACCACGCTATGCCATCCATGGGTTTATCCCCCTTAAGTAGATACTCCGAGTATAACGTATCGTATGGTAATACCGCGGAACGTTCCATAAGCTTATAGCCGTAAATGTCATATTCCTTGGTCAGCAGGTTATAATCCCAACGCAGATCGTGAAACTTAGGGGTGATAAATCTACCATCTACGTAGAAGCTTACCGTATAAGTGGGGTACCATTTTAGATGGTAGTAATGTGCTTCATCCCACATGCCAGGGGTATCAAGATACCGAGGGAAAAGAGGTGTCCACACAAGCGCTTTACCGCCACCTAGGTACCAGCGTCTCATCAGCTATATAGGTATTGGAGTTATTTATTGGGTTCTGGATTCAGCACATCCATCAACAACTTTATAGCACAGTATTTGCCGCACATCGTACATACGTCAGGTACCGCGGGTACGGATTCTGCGCGCCTCTTACGTACTTTGTTGGGATCGATTGCCAATTCTGCCATTTTGTCCCAATCCAACTTCTTACGAGCTTGTGACATCTGTAGATCCCACTCACGTGCACCTTTTACACCCTTGGCTATATCACCTGCATGTGCAGCTATCCTGGCAGCGATTACACCTTCGTACACTTCATCAGGTGTGGGTAATGCCAGGTGTTCTGACGGTGTCACATAACAGATGAAGTCAGCACCCGCCGCTGCCGCTATAGCAGCACCAATACCTGCAGTTATGTGATCGTATCCGGGTGCTATGTCAGTAACTACAGGACCTAACACATAGAATGGTGCATTATGGCAAAGCTGTTTTTCAAGCTTAACATTTTCTGCCACCATATCTATAGGTATATGGCCGGGTCCTTCTATCATCACCTGTACACCCGCTTTGAGTGCACGCTGCTGAAGTTCACCCAACGTCATCAACTCATGTATCTGGGCCGCATCCGTACTATCTGCAATCGAGCCTGGTCTGAATCCATCACCCAAACTTAACGTAAGATCATACTCACGCGCAATCTCCAACAACCTATCAAACTGCGTATATAGAGGGTTTTCTTCTTTATTCTTCAACATCCACACCAGCAGGAACGTAGCACCCCGGCTGACGATATCGGTTACACGACCGGTGGCACGTAATCGGTCGAGTGCTGCAAACGTCACACCTGCATGTACGGTGATGAAGTCGATCCCATCCTTTGCGTGACGTTCGATCACATCAAATATCAGGTCAGGTGTCATAAATATGATACCGCCATGCTGTTTGGTGGCTTCGATCGCTGCTTCATATATGGGAACCGTACCCATGGGGCCAGGGAATGCCTTCCTTATAGCGCGCCTGAACTCACCTATATCGTTACCGGTGGACAAATCCATTATCGTATCAGCACCTGCATCTATAGCAGCACGTACCTTGGCTAATTCCAACTCCAGGTCCGCTACATCGGTGGACGACCCTATGTTGGCGTTAACCTTCGTGCGTACCCCTTTACCTATAGCTACAGGTTTCTCTATACGGTAGCGGTTGTTAAATGGTAATACTATCTCACCACGTGCTATACCGGCACGAATGAATTCGGGTGATACACCCTCAAGTTTGGCGACTAACTCCATTTCTGGAGTTATTTTACCCCGTTTCGCGTATTCCAGTTGTGTCATCTTTTAAAATTAACACAAATTACAAATAAGCAACCACTTTAAGTGATAATTTATAAATACGTCACCGTATATGGTTGACCATAAGATTTAACGAGTACCATATTAACCGTGTTAAGTGCAGAAATGAAGTTATGCCTAACTTATTGTAGTGGCTCTTGAGATGAATGAGATATTAGCTATTGGGTTGATACTGTTTTTCGGATATTTTGTTGGGCGCCTCATTTCGAGGTTGAGGATGCCCACCGTCACAGGCTATATACTGTTGGGGTTGGCGTTTGGTGTGTCGTTGCTTAAGATTATACCCAAGGATTTGAACCTAAGGCTTACGTGGTTGATAGAGTTTGCACTCCTGTTGGTTGCGTTTAATGTAGGTACGGAGTTGCGGATTGATACATTTAAACGGTTAGGTAAACCGCTCATCTTAATCATTGTACTGGAAACCGTAGGTGCATTCCTTTTCTTATTCATGGGTATGATGCTCATGCGTCAGGGTGTGGCATTATCGTTGTTAATAGCCGCTATCGGATGTGCGACTGCACCCGCTGTTACTGTGCTGGTGCTTAATGAGTATAGAGCAGCGGGTCCGCTTACACAGGTGTTACTCGCATGTGTGGGTATGGATGATGCGATCGGACTTACCTTTTACTCGATATGTTCATCCATTGCTCATGGTATGTTCGATAAAACACAGATATCGGTAGTAATCCTGATCGGCAAGATAGTGCTTGGTGTGTCGATATCCATCATGATAGGGATAGCCTTCGGTATTCTACTGGACCTCATAACCCGTAGGGTGGCGTATCCACTTGATATACTTGTTATCGCGGTGGGTACGATCATGCTTGTGGGTGGGTTGCTTCAACTCAGACCCCACGGGGTGCGATTCTCGCCATTGATCGCAAGTATGGCGATAGGCTTCTATGTTGCAAACTTTGCACCCCGTCACCGTGCTATAAGGGGGGCGCTTGAGCATTTCAGTATGCCATTTTATGTGATCTATTTCGTATTGGCGGGCGCGAGACTCGACTTTAGGTTACTTATGGCGTTAGGCTTGGTGGCTGCCGTTTACCTTATATGTCGGTTTGGTGGCAAGCTATTCGGTGCGTGGTTGGGTGGTACTATTTCACGTGCACCACGTGCTATAAGGAAGTATACGGGGTTTGGGCTGTTTTCACAAGCCGGTATAGCGATAGGGTTATGTTTATATGCAGCGAAGGAATTTCCGCAGGTGGGTGACGTTATCGTAGCTATAGCGCTGGGGACTACGGTGGTTACCGAACTCATAGGGCCGTTGATGACGAAATTTGCAATATTACGTGCAGGTGAGGCATACAGGAGGTGATGCATTTATTGACATCATGTGATGTACGTGATATTTTAACATAAGAAAATAGGAGGTATAATGTTATTGAGTGAGTTATTGACCCCGGATTTGGTGATACTCGATTTGAAGGCACGTACCAAACACGATATCATTGCGGAGATGGTGGACTTGTTCGTCCAATCCGGTATCGTAACCGATAGGGAGAAGTTTATTGAGATGATCGAGAAACGTGAACAGATAGAATCCACCGCTATAGGGGGCGGTATTGCCATACCTCACGCGAGGTCGGAAGTCGTCAAACAGCTACGGGTGGGGTTTGCACGTTCAAAAGAAGGGGTTGATTTTGATGCACTCGACCGCAAGCCGGTATACTTGATATTTATGATAGCGGCACCTATCGATGTACGTAAGGAGTACTTACAGGCGGTAGCTAAGGTGGCACGTCTACTTAAGTCGAGCGTTATGCGTAAGGCGTTGATGGATGCGGAGACAAAAGAGGACGTTATGAGGGTGATAATGGATTTTGACGGTGTCGTACCCGAACGTGTTGAGGTTAAAACAAAAGAGGGTAGAGTCATATACAAACAGGGTGAGCAACCTAAAGGAGGGTGATGTATCTGTTGATCATCATCCTACATAAGGAAGAGTATCTTGATGATGTGCTCGAAACCCTCGTGGAGCTGGGTGTGGATGAAGCGATAACTGTGGAAGTGGAGTCACTTGGTAAGGCGCTCGCTTATAAGGTGCCAATATTTGCGGGGTTGAGGTTAGGTATCGAGAGTAAACCGTACTCACGTACTATATTTGCGGTGACGGATGATCAATACACTGGACGTAAACTTATAGAGATGTTGCGTAAGGTGGATATCGATCTTGAAGCTAAGGGGGTAGCACGTATACTTACGGTGAAGCTGGAATCCGTATATGGTACACCGGAGGAGATAACCGAAATTTAGCCATTCGTTGACGTGGTAACTCCTGAGGTAAAATTTAATAATGGGTAAAGTGTTATATTTGGTAGATGGTAGTCTACTTGCTTATCGTGCATTCTATGCGTTTATACGTAACCCATTACGTACGTCAAAAGGTGAAAATACAAGTGCAGTGTTTGGGTTCACCAATTCGCTGTTGAAGATACTTAATGACTATAATCCCGAGTATATAGCCGTGTTCTTTGATAGTCCAACACCTACGTTTAGACATAAACTATTTGAGGAGTATAAGGCTACACGACCGCCGGCACCAGATGAGTTGAAGCCTCAGATACCCAAAATAAAGGCGATTGTTAAATATCTCGGTATCCCCATGATAGAGGTACCTGGTATAGAAGCAGATGACGCGATTGGTATAGTAGCAGAGAAGGCAGCAGCCGCTAATTGGGATGTTGTGATCGTGGGTAGTGATAAAGATTTTCTGCAGCTGTTGTCACCGAAGATAAAGTTGCTCGACCCAAGGGAGTTCAAGCTCTACGGTAAGGAGAAAGTTGAGGAGAAGTGGGGTATACCTGCTGAGTATGGGGCAGATTTTCTTGCACTTGTAGGTGACGATATCGACAATATACCGGGTGTACCTGGTATAGGGCCGAAGACGGCGGCACAACTTATACGTAAGTGGGGTAGTATCGAGAATATCTATGAAAATCTACCAAAAGTAACCCCGGAAAAGGTGCGTAAACTGTTGGAGCAACACCGTGATCGTGCAATGTTATCGAAGAAACTGGCAACGCTGAGGTTAGAGCAACCGCTGGAGGTTAGGTTTGAGGAGTTACGGCGAGGTGAGCTACAACGTGAACCGCTACTTAAGATGTTTCGTGAGCTGGAATTTACATCACTTATGAAGAAAATAGGGGGGTTCAAGTTGCGTCCATATCCTGTAAGGGATACACATGACGACTATGTGAAGGGGGTGACCAAGCTGGCGATTGTGTGGGATGACGACTTCTATAGTATAAGTAAGGCTGAGGGTGATGCCATTGTTGTGACGGACAAACAGAAGCTGGCTGGTTTGGTGAGCGATCCCAACATATCGAAGATAGTACCGGATGTCAAATATCTACACAAGAATTACGAGGTAGCTGGCCCTGTGTTCGATACCAGTATCGCATCGTATTTGTTGGAACCTGATCTTAAAGATCACTCTGTTGAGTATCTATCAGCTGCGTACTTGGCGATACCGATTGAGGTGCCCAAACAGCCATCGTTCAGCGAACGTACGGCGTTGTTGGGGTTGAAAGCTGAGGTACTTTACAGGGTTGAACGGATACTGTTGGAGGAACTGCGTGAGAAGCAGCTGGATAAACTCTATTATGAGATCGATCTACCGTTGGCACGTGTGCTTGCACATATGGAGAAGGTTGGCGTACTTATTGATGTGGGTTACTTAGAGGCTGAATCGCAGCGGTTAGCACATGAATTACATGAACTTGAACGTCAAATCTATGCGATAGCGGGTGAGGTGTTCAATATACGGTCGCCGAAACAGCTATCATATATATTGTTTGAGAAGTTGAAGTTACCCAAAGGTAAACGCCGTAAGACGGGACCATCGACAGATGTGGAGGTGTTGGAGAAGCTGGCTGAGGAACATGAGATTGCGCGGTTGTTGTTACAGTATCGTGAGAAATATAAACTTAAATCCTCGTACATAGATGTGTTACCTCAGATACGTGATGCTTATGGACGTATACATGCGGAGTGGAACCAAACCGTAACTGCAACGGGTAGGTTGAGCTCATCAAACCCTAACCTCCAGAATATACCGAAACGCGAAATCCGTAAGGCGTTTATCGCACCCAAAGGTAGGGTACTTGTGGCGGCTGACTATTCACAAATAGAGTTGAGGATAATGGCATCGCTATCGGAGGATCCTAACCTTATGGATGCATTCTTCAAGGGTGAGGATATTCACACAAAGACAGCTAAGTTATTGTTTGGTGAAGAGAACCCTGAGACACGACGACGTGCAAAGGTGGTAAACTTCGGTATAATGTATGGTATGGGCCCGTATGGGTTATCGCAGGAACTCAAATGCCCGATACAGGAGGCACATGCGTTTATTGCTAATTACTTTGCTACGTATCCGAAGGTTAAGGAATGGATCGATCGTACGCTGGAGTTTGCACGTGAACATGGGTATGTGACGACGATACTGGGTAGACGGCGTTACTTCAAGAATTTGAACCACCCCAACGCCAACCTGCGCAGGTTCGAGGAGCGTGCTGCTATAAATGCACCGATACAGGGGAGTGCAGCAGATATGATCAAGAAGGCGATGCTTGATATATACACGACGTTTGAGAAGGAGAAGATACCTGCGGATATGATAATACAGGTGCATGATGAGCTGGTGTTGGAAGTAGACGAAAGTGTCAAGGATGAGGTGCGTGAGATCGTTCGCAAGAAGATGGAGACCGCTATACCGTTGAAGGTGCCGGTGAAGGTTGAGATAGGTGAGGGACACACCTGGTATGAGGCTCACACCTAACATCAAAATAGGGGTTACAGGTAAATTAGGTGCGGGTAAGTCCACAGTTGCTAGGATATTGGCGGGGTTGGGTGCTAATATCATAGATGCGGATAAGATAGGGTGGCAAATTTTACAAGAGAAGAGGGACGAAATAGTGAACCTCTTGGGTACGGAAGTGTTGGAAGGTGAACGTATCAATCGCAAAAAGGTAGCGGAGATAGTGTTTAGCTCAAAGGATAAGCTGGAACAGTTTGAAGCCATTGTGCATCCACCATTGTTGGAACAGCTCAAGAAGCGGCTACAGAGGCCGGGTGTGGTTGTGGTGGATGCTGCACTTATACCTTATTGGGGGATTGAGGATTGGTTTGACTACGTGATATGGGTGGATGCAGCGTGGGAGGTTAGGTTGGATAGGATGAAAAAGCGAGGTTATAATGAAGCTGACATCGTGCAACGTGAACGTATGCAAAACTTTAGCCCACAGAGGGTTGATTTTTATGTGAAGAACGACGGTGATATGGAAGCGCTGGTTAAACAGGTACGTAGGATATGGGAAAAGATATTGCGAGAAGCGTCAGATATTGCGGAGTTGTTCTGATACTGTTGGGGTTGGTGGGATGTGCACCTATAGGTAGGAAGAAACTAATCCCTACGTATGTACCGGCAACCTGGATACGGGTGTTGATAGATGAGAGTGACAATGGGATTATAAAATTTAGGGGTGGTGCTACCATAACTGTAGGGGGTAGGAGTATAAAAGTAGGGAGGGAATTGCAACTTAAGGATGGATACCTTCAAGCTGATGGGTTAACCCTGGACACAAGGGATGGTGTGGTGATAACACCTGAACATGGGTATTTCATATGGAAAGGACATCGATATAGGGGTAAACTTATATTGAAAGCTGGTAAGGTGATAAACTACCTGCCACTGGAGGAGTACCTCTATAGTGTGGTAGCAGCTGAGATGGGGTATAGGCGTGAGTTTGAAGCCCTAAAGGCGCAGGCGGTGGCTGCACGTACGTATGCGGTGCGTAAGATGGGGGAGAGGCGTAACCGGGATTATGATATACATGCAGCACCAGAGGTAGACCAGAAATACGTGGGTATGGACAACGAATATGAAGGGGCACGTGATGCAGTCAATGCTACACGGGGTGAAATACTGGTATACGGGGGTGAACCCATACGTGCATTGTATTCGGCATGTTGTGGCGGATATACGAACGACCCGCCAGAGGGATGGGATACACCTTATCTTGTGGGTAAGCCCGACCCTTACTGTAAAGGGTCACCGTATGAGAAGTGGAAGGTTACACTGAGTAGGGGTGAGCTTGAAGCTAAGCTGGGTTGTAGAGTACAGTCTATAGAGGTGGTGGAACGTGACAGGACGGGCCGTGTACGTTTTATAGAGATAAATGGTAAGCGGATGGCGGGTGGTGAGTTTAGGGCAAAGTTAGAGCTACCCAGTACGTGGTTCGAAGCCAAAAAGCGCGGCGATAGTATAATAATCGAGGGTAGAGGGTATGGTCACGGGTATGGTATGTGCCAGTGGGGTGCTATAGGGATGGCGAAACGTGGATACTCGTATCGACAGATACTGGCGTTTTACTACCCAGGGACGAGGGTTGTGAGGTATACGAGGTGACAAATATGGGTTCAACGCAAGTAGCTTGATATGAGCGATCTTTGTGTAAATTATATTGATGGACAAAAAATTAAGTGAAATTATAAAAAGAGTGGTAGATGAAGTCGACCCAGAGAAGATTATACTTTTTGGATCGAGAGCTGTGGGGGGATCGCAGAAATACAGTGATTACGATATATGTGTATTAAAGAAGGAAATTAAAGATAAAAGAGAAACCATCAGAAGGATCTATCGTAAACTCCTTGGTGTAGGCGTAGCGGTGGATGTGATAGTTGAAACTACTGACCGGTTTGAAGAATTAAAAGATAAGTGGTTCCTTATTTATAGTGAGATTGCTAAGCGAGGTAAAGTTGTATATGAGAAACGAAAAGTTCGTAGCGGAATGGTTACGGAGGGCTAAGAGTAACTTAGAAAGGGCAAAAGCAGGCAGGATTTGTGAGGATATCCTATATGAAGATTTATGTTTTGATTGCCAGCAAGCTGTGGAAAAGCCCTAAAGGCGTTACTTATTAGCATAAATAGGGAATTTCCGCCCACACATTCGATTGCGAGACTTTTGGAATTGATTGAAGATACGGGTATTAATATACCCGACGAAGTTAAAAATGCTGTGGAATTGACCGATTATGCGGTGAAAGCAAGATACCCTGGTGAGATGGAACCCGTTACTGAAGAAGAATACAAAAGAGCGATTAAGATTGCTGAAACAGTGTTTGAATGGGTAAAGGGGTTACTGAGATAGTGAAAAAGATGAGCGCATGCTTACCCTAATAATGGGGCGACCAACTCACATACTTTAATGAGGAAATCCTTATCTTCATCTGTGAATGCTGATGGTTGGTGTGAATCGATGTCGAGCTCAGCTACGAAATTGTTATCAAGGAATATCGGGATGACGGCTTCGGAGCGAACGTTTATGTCGCAGGCAAGGTAGTTATCTTCTTTGGAGACATCGGAGATGATGAGCGGTTGTTTTGTGTGGGCGACACGACCGCAGATACCTTTGCCAAACGGTATACGGGTGTGGATGGTGGGTTTACCGGCGAACGGTCCAAGTACAAGCTCGTCATTGTGAGGGTTAACGAGATAGAAGCCAACCCAATCGTAACCCGGTACATTATCACGTAGTAGGTTGCAGATGGCACGTAGCTTGGAATCTGTGGTACTATCACCATGTATGATGTGCGTTATTTGTGCCACTAAGGTGTTGAACAGCTGTCGTTTATCCATATGTTAAAGATATTAAAGGTGTCCATAAACTCAATATAAGTTGACGGTATCGCAAGCTACGTTGACATGTAAGAGGGTAGTTTATCTAATTTTAACACATGCAGGCTGGTGGTAGGTGGTTATTCATGATACTGATAGTGGCAGCAGGTGGATTCTTTTACGTATGGTACGTAAATCATGAAGATGATAATGCGATCGTCATCCGATATATGACATGGGATAGTGCGCGTGGGCTCGAACCTGAACGTAAGATTATTGAGAGGTTTGAGCAACAGCATCCTAACATCAAGATAAGTTTGGAACCCTGCCCACAGGGGTATGAAGATAGGGTGATAGTATCGTTGGCGGGTGGTAAGCCACCGGATGTGTTCCTGTGGTGGAACTATCCGAGGTTGGTGGAGTTGGGTGCGTTGGAGGATCTCAGGCCTTACCTTGATAGTGATACCACGATATCGTTGGAGGATTTTTATCCCAATCTGGTGCCAATCGTCCTCTATAAGGGGAAGGTGTGTGGGTTGCTTAAGGATTTTACGCCTGCAATACTATACTATAACAAGGATCTGTTTGATGCTGCAGGTATACCGTATCCGGATTCGGATTGGACCTGGGACGAGTTTCGTGATATAGCCATACAGTTGACGCATGGTGATACGTATGGGTTTCTGGTTGATGCACGTGATATATACACGTTGGAGATGTGGGTATGGAGTAATGGAGGTGACCTCATGTCACCTGATGGCGATACCGCTACAGGGTATCTCGATAGCAAGGAGACAATAGAGGCGATCAGGTTCTATACCGAGTTGTACACAAAATATAGGGTGTCGCCGGGGTTGGCCGAACGTGCATCGATGGGTGGAGGTGTGAACATGTTTATCACGGGTAAGTTGGCGATGTTCGTAAGTGGTAGGTGGCCACTGTTGCAACTCAAACGCATAAAGGGGTTGAGGTTTGGTACGGTGTTGCCACCGCACCCCAAGGGTAAACAGCTTGTGGAGATCATATACCAATCGGCACAGGTGATGGCAAAGGAGTCACGTCATAAGAAAGAAGCGTGGGAGTTCCTCAAGGCGATGGCGGATACTGCTGCACATAGGATACGTGGTGAGATGGGTTGGGCCATACCAGCATATCCGGAAGTAGTTAAGAGGTTGGGGTTTGACAAGGATCCTATCGAACGGCCCTTCATACAGGCGGTAAAGTATGCGACGAAGAAACCGATAGCCCTTAGGACGGTGAGGTGGCCTGAAATTGAACGTAAGATTGCGTATGGGATGGAACGCATAATGTTGTTGGATGAGGATGTGGAGAAGGTGCTCAAAGAGGTAGCGTATAAGATAGATCATGGGTTAGAATGAAGCGCCCTAGGTATTGGCGACGTGAGGCGTTGGACGGGTATCTGTTCATATTGCCATGGTTGATAGGGTTGGCAGTGTTCACGTTGGGGCCTATCATTGCATCGATGGTCATAAGCCTACATAGGTGGCCATTACTTAAGGAGCCAAGTTTTGTGGGTGTACAGAACTATATCAAGCTGATATATGATCCGTTGTTCCACCAATCGCTGAAGGTGACCTTCATCTATGCGTTTGTGAGTGTGCCGTTGAATCTTGGTGTGGCGTTGGGGTTGGCGTTGCTGTTGAACCAAAAGGTCAGGGGGTTGTCGATGTTCAGGACGTTGTTCTATCTACCGTCGATATTGCCGATGGTGGCGGTATCGGTGGTGTGGATGTGGCTGTATAACCCAAAGTTTGGGTTGATCAACTACTTTCTACGTAAGATAGTGGGGCTGTTTGGGGTTGAGTTTCAGGGGTTGGAATGGCTGGCGAGCCCAAGATGGGCGTTACCTGCACTTATATTGATGAACGTGTGGGGTGTGGGTGGGTCGATGCTTATATTGTTGGCAGGGCTACAGAATATACCACGTACGTACTATGATGCGGCAGCAGTCGATGGTGCCAATGCGTGGCAGAAGTTTGTGAAGATAACGTTACCGATGTTGTCACCGACGTTGTTCTTTCTGTTAGTGGTGGGCCTCATAGGGGCGATGCAGGTGTTTACACAATCGTACATCATGACGGGTGGGGGGCCATTGAATGCTACGTTGTTTACGGTGTTGCTGCTGTACAACCATGGGTTTAGGTGGTTCAGCATGGGTTATGCGTCGGCGATCGCGTGGGTGTTGAGTGTGATCATCATGATACTTACAGCTATCATGCTGTATACGTCGAAGAAGTGGGTGTATTACGAAGCAAGAAGATGAAGGGTAAACTAAGTGTTACCAAAATACTTGTGTACGTGGTGTTGATAGGCGGGTCGATAATCTTTCTTATGCCATTGGTGTGGATGGTATCGACAGCACTTAAGTCAGGTGAGGCGATATTCCAGTATCCACCTAAGTTTATACCGGAGGAGCTACACTGGGAGAATTTCAAGCTCGCACTCACTATATTGCCGTTTGGGAGGTTCTTTCTTAACACGATCGTGATAGTGGGGTTAAGCTTAATCGGTACGGTGTTGTCGTGTGCAATGGTGGGGTTTGGGTTTGCGAGGTTGAGGTTCCCTGGTAGGGATGTGCTGTTCTTCATAGTGTTGGCAACGATGATGATACCGTATCCGGTGACAACGATACCGGTGTTTATCATGTTTAGGAAGATGGGGTGGATAGATACGTTTCTACCGTTGACAGTACCGGCGTTTTTTGGTAATGCGTTCTTTATATTTCTGTTGCGACAGTTCTATCTCAGTATACCGATGGAGTTGGATGATGCAGCTAAGATTGATGGATGTTCGAGCTGGCAGATATTCTGTAACATACATCTACCGTTGATCAAGCCGGCACTCATAACCATGGCGGTGTTGCATTTTATTGGGGCATGGAACGATTTCTTTGGCCCACTCATATACCTGACATCACAACGTAATTATACCTTGGCGTTGGGGTTGGCTACGTTTCGTGGTATGTACAGCACGGATTGGGAGCTGTTGATGGCGGCATCGTTGGTGGTGATCACACCTGCAATCATTGTGTTCTTCTTTGCACAACGTAAGATAATTGAGGGTATCACACTTACGGGGATGCGTGGTTAGCACAGTACGGTGAAGGGAATGCGTTGACATTTTGGGGTTTGAAGTATACTGATATATAAGAAGGGGGATAAATTTGGATAATAAATAAAAAAGTCAGTTTATTCTATAAACCGACAGTTCAGCAAGACTTACAAACAGGAGTAGTGTGAACAAGTAAAAAGGAGGTAATAATGTATGCAGTTGTGATACGTGCACAGGGGCAACCTGGCAAGATAGATACAGCAGCAAGTATCTGGAGAGATTCCGTGATACCTGTACTGAAGCAACGTAAGGGGTTTAAAGGTGGATTTTTTATGACAGACCCTGACACGGGTAAAGGTATATCGATCACTTTTTGGGAGACGGAAGCTGATGCTAAGGAAGGTGAGGCCAGTGGGTTGTATAAGGAGCGAATTGCTAAGTTTACGAGCGTACTTACTGAACCGCCTACACGTGAGGTTTACGAGGTACAGATATAAGTTGTGGTTGACGGGTGACATCTGAAGTGAAAATGGTGTGGGAAGCACCATCAGGTATGGATGAATATCGGTATATAAACAGGTTACGGACGAGGTGAACTAGTACAGGGTGTTAGAATAATAATCTATGTTTTAGCTCCCAATTAACATAGTAATTCAATGACCAGGCCCAGCCATTTACGTTTGTGACACGATACAGGAGGGGTGCAAAATTTAGGATAACCGCTTGGTGAGCGATATTTTAGCTTGTTGTTTATACGTACGTTGTAATCCCACATTAGGGGACGAAATTGACAGCTGTAGGTGATGTAATACATTAATGTGAGGTATACAATTGGGGATGGGATGAAGGTTAAATGTCCAAGGTGTGGATTTTGGGATGAAGGTAAGTTCTGCAGTAATTGTGGTGCACCGTTGCCACAACCGAAGGTGGAGAAGCCCGACGTGCCGGAGGATGTGGCGTGGGTGGACAAATGTCCAGTATGTAAATCAGGTAAGCTGGTGGAGATAACCCAAAAGAGGTTGTTTGGGTTGGTGAAGACCGAGCAGCTGGAATGCAACAACTGTGGGGCTAAGTTTGTCAAACATGGTGATAGGTATAAGCTGACGTGGGTTGAGGATACCACCAACCCGGTATGGGAAGAATATGGTAACCAGACGTTGACACCAAGGGAGTGGAAGAACATCGCGTATGGGGGGATGTCGGATGCGAAACAGAAAGAGCTGGATATGGAGTGCTGGATGACGGAGCTCAGAGAGGGTAAGGTGCCAATACGTATGGGGGGTGAACCACCCATCATACTGCGTAGAAGGGAAAACCCGATACTTGTGTTACCCAATGTGGTGTTGTGGGAGCCACGTAGTGTTAGACGGATAACGGGTGGATATGCGGGGCCAACGTTCAGGATAGCCAAAGGTGTATACTTCAGGGTGGGTGGCTTCCGTGCGGTGGGTGAGTCACACGAGGAGCTTAAGCAGATAGATGAGGGGGTGCTCACGTTGACAGATAGGAGGTTGGTATTCTCGGGTAGCAAACGTACGGTTAATATCGACCTACGTAAGATTGTGGCTGTAGAGCCATACCGTGATGGTATAGGGGTGCAACGTGCGGATAGAGCAAGGACACAGTACTTTACGGGTATAGACCAGGTGGAGCTCAAAATAAGGGTGGAGGATAGAGAATATACCGAACCACTTACGGGGTTGATAATGAAGTACATGATCGAAGGCCTCGTGAAGCGGATGGGATAGGAGGTGAAGATCTCTCTTCCTACTTTTTCTGAGTCACCACAGGACTTGAGTTTTGCTCAATCTTTGCTGTATACTTATTTCTGAAAATATCAAAAAGGAGGTAAATAATGGGTATTACTTTAACACAAATTTTAAATTTAGTCGGGAAGTTAGATGATACTCTAGGGGACGATACTCCAAGAGAGCGTTTTAGGAGATTTCTCAGGGATAATGTCAAAGAAGTAGGACAGATTCGAGATTATATCGAAGAATGCCTAAGGAATTCCGGAGATCAGTATAATCGTGCCCTTCAAGATTTAGTGAATCATTTGGCAACTTTCTTAGGATTCAAAGTAGTTTTCGGTAGATACCAAGGAGTCCCGAGCCAGATTGGATTCGATGGGCTTTGGGAATCACCGTTGGACTTCTTTATTGTTGCTGAGGTTAAAACTACTGAAGTATATGCTATTAAGACGTCCATTCTCATTGGATATGTGGATGCTTTGATTTCTGAAAGGAAAATCCCTAATTGGGAATATGCGCTGGGGCTTTATGTCGTGGGACGCCCTGATCCTGAACTCCACCAGTTAGAAAACTCCATAATAGCTGAACGAAGGATTCACCAACTTCGTATAGTATCAGTAGAATCCTTACTCTCGCTTGCTGAGTTAATGAACGAATATGACATTAACCACGCAGATGTCCTCTCGATTTTAAAGCCCTCTGGTCCAACAATAGACCCCGTTGTGGACTTGATGACACGCCTTGTTGCCCAACAGCTGGCGGAGAAGAAACCGATAGAACAACCTGTGGTGACTGAGGTTTCTCCTGTGGGAGCACAATATTGGCTAACTCCGGTGAAAGGCGATGAGGAGCGGACTGCAGAAGAGGAGATCAAGATACTTGTTGGTGAGGAGAAGATCTATGCGTTCGGGGAACGTACGCCAGGAAGAAGATATATTAAACCGGATGATTGGATTTGTTTTTATGCAGCTGGAAATGGCGTAGTAGCTCATGCAAAAGTGGCTTCCACTCCTGAACGCAAACGTCATCCTAAGATTCGACATCCCGATAAGTATCCGTGGGTATTTCACCTTAAGGACGTTCGGCTCTATCTAGATAATCCTGTGATTATTAATGCAGAACTGCGAGGCAAACTTGATGCTTTCCAAGGGAAGAATCCAGATCAAGGTTGGGCATGGTTCGTCCAAGCGACTCGTAGAATTACAAGACGAGATTTCGAGCTTTTAACGAGAAGTGAGCAATAAAGATTTATCTTACTGAAAAAAACATAAAAGACGCATCAGATGATAGGCTCAAAAACTTATTTCTTATATTGGAAAACGTTAACCGGGAGATGAGGGCTAAGATGTGGAGAAAGAGCCCTCGTATATTGTTTCTATTATTCTGGTACTTGTCATTTCTATAATCGGTTGTATAAAGGTGAAGACGCGGCTTGATGTAGCTATAGTTTCACACCCGAAGGTGGAGCCAATGTAACCAGTCTTTTCGTTACGTTTGAGGGGCGATTGGAGACTTACGGTGGATGGTTGGGAGCTAAGAGAACCATATCCGTGACTGTGTAGTGTGGTGGGAAGACTACTATACTAATCAACTCAGGTGTTAATGTTGACAACCGTCATGTTGATATATTTTTCAAAAGAAGTTTAGCTCTCTCAGTAACCATTAGGTGGAATCGCATATCAATGTGTTATACAACAAAACGAGTCAAAATCAAAGAAAGGTCAAACCCCATCACGCAACATCCAACTCACTTGCTTAAAAGTTGTGTTTTTCCGTTATCCAATCGCTGTAATGGGATCGAAGTCATAACAGATATGAGGTTGGACTTTCCGCATAAAGTGCGGTATACAGGTAAGAAGCTTTTGGTGTATGGGGTCGTACGAACGGATAGCTAAACTTATCCTCGAAGATGGCTCTACCTTCCAGGGGTATTCATTTGGTGCTAAAAGAGTTGTAACTGGTGAGGTTGTCTTCAACACGGGTATGGTCGGCTATCCCGAGAGCTTAACCGATCCATCCTATAGGGGGCAGATTCTGGTTCTAACGTATCCTCTGATAGGCAACTACGGCGTCCCAGATGACGAGAAAGAAGATGACATATCGGAACATTTCGAGTCAGATAAGATACAGGTGCAGGGATTGATAGTGGCGGATTACTCCGAAACATATTCACATTGGAATGCGAAAAAGTCGTTATCGGAATGGCTGAGTGAACATAATGTTCCCGGCATATATGGCATAGATACGAGAGAGTTGACCAAAAAGCTACGGGAGAGAGGGACGATGCTTGGCAAGATCGTCTACGATAACGAGGATATAGAGTTTGAGGATCCTAACAAACGAAACCTCGTAGCCGAGGTCAGCATAAAAGAGCCAATCGTCTACAAGAAGGGTAAGAAGAAAATAATACTCATCGATTGTGGTGCCAAAAATAGCATAATCAGAGCATTCCTGAGGCGGAATATAACCGTTATCCGATGTCCATGGGATTATGATTTCCTGACAGAAAAGGTAGACGGTATCGTGATATCAAACGGCCCAGGTGACCCCAAAATGTGTGAACCCACAATAGATAATGTCAGAAGAGCGCTGGAGAGAAATGTACCGATCCTTGGTATATGTCTTGGGTCACAAATCCTGGCACTTGCTGCTGGTGCTAACACCTACAAGCTGAAATATGGTCACAGAAGCCATAACCAACCCTGCATAGAGGTGGGCACCAAGAGATGTTACATCACCCCACAGAACCACGGTTATGCGGTTGATTCAGACACGTTACCGGAGGATTGGCGTGAATGGTTCTACAACAACAACGACAAGACAAACGAAGGCATTATACACATATCGAAACCATTTTTCGGGGTACAGTTTCACCCTGAGGCATCACCAGGGCCGGATGATACCGGATTTCTGTTTGATATGTTCATAAGGGCGATACAGTGAAGGGCAAACTCAAAAAGGTTTTAATCATAGGTTCAGGTGCGATAAGGATAGGTCAGGCGGGCGAGTTCGACTATTCCGGTAGCCAAGCCATTAAGGCATTAAAGGAGGAGGGTATCGAAACCGTGCTGGTGAATTCAAATATTGCCACAGTGCAGACATCTGATTATCTGGCTGATAAAGTGTACTTCTTGCCTATCGATACCTATTTTGTTGAAAAGGTTATCGAAAAGGAAAGACCCGATGGTATATTGCTCGGGTTCGGTGGACAAACCGCATTAAATGTAGGGGTTGAATTAGCCAAACGGGGTGTTTTTAAAAAGTATAAAGTAGAGGTGCTGGGTAGCCCTATCGAAGCCATCGAGAACACGGAGGATAGGAGCTTATTTGTCAAGAAAATAGGGGAGATTGGGCTCAAGCTACCAACCAGCAGCATCGTAACCAATGTGGGGGAGGCTTTAAATGTAGCTGAAAAGATCGGCTACCCCGTGATGTGTAGGATAGGGTATGCATTGGGTGGGTTAGGGTCAGGTGTCGCCTACAATGAAAAGGAGTTGCTCGAACTAACAAGGAAAGCGTTCTCGTTCACGGATCGTATATCGATTGAGGAATATCTCGATGGATGGAAAGAGTTCGAATATGAAGTTATGAGAGACCGTTACAATAACTGTATTGCTGTCTGTTCCATGGAGAATGTCGATCCCATGGGCATCCATACCGGTGAAAGTATCGTTGTCGCACCCGCACAGACGTTGAGCGCCTCTGAGTATTTTATGTTACGCTCCTTAGCCATAAAGGTGATACGACATCTCGGTATAGTCGGTGAATGCAACATACAGTTTGCGGTCGACCCCAGATCGGGGGATTACAGGGTGATAGAGGTGAACGCCAGGTTAAGCAGGAGCTCCGCATTGGCTTCCAAAGCTACCGGCTATCCGTTAGCTTTTATTGCAACCAAGTTAGCTATAGGTTATAGTCTAACCGAGGTGGAAAACATCATAACCAAGAGGACATCGGCATGCTTCGAACCCGCCCTCGACTATGTTGTACTCAAGTATCCGCGATGGGATCTACAAAAATTCCGTAGGGTGAGCTCCAACATAGGGTCTGAGATGAAATCTGTGGGCGAGGTGATGGCTATCGCACGCAGTTTCGAGGAAGCTCTCCAAAAGGCAATCCGTATGTTAGACATAGGGATGCCGGGGTTAGCCTATAGTAAGCTTGAGTTCAACGATCTGGAGAAAGAGATCAAAGAGCCAACCGATAAGCGGATGTTTGCAATCGCTGAAGCAATAAGACGAGGGTATTCCATCGAGAAGCTACACGAGCTGTCGAAGATCGATCCATGGTTCCTACATAAAATAAAGAACATAATCGAGCTCGAGCATAAACTCAGCCGCTATAAGCTTGAAGATTTACCACCACAACTGTTGAGGGAAGCCAAACAAAAGGGTTATTCCGACGCACAGATAGCGATGTTGACTGGTAGCACCGAGCTGGATGTAAGAAAAAGAAGGAAAGCGCTGGGAATTGTCCCCAGTGTGAAACAGATAGATACATTGGCGGGGGAGTATCCCGCCGAGACCAACTACCTGTACCTAACTTACAATGGTTGTGGGGATGACATCGATTTCAATGATAAAAATCAGGTCATCGTCTTAGGTAGCGGCCCATACAGGATCGGTTCATCGGTGGAGTTCGACTGGTGTTGCGTCAACTCCGTGGTTACATTGAGGAAAATGAACTACAAAGCGATAATGATAAACTGTAACCCCGAAACAGTAAGCACAGATTATGATATCTGTGACAAACTGTACTTTGAGGAGCTCACCTTTGAAAGAGTGCTCGATATCTACGAAAAAGAGCACCCAATAGGGGTCATAGTTTCGATGGGTGGCCAGATACCCAACAATTTAGCATTACCCCTGTACAATGCCGGTGTCCGTGTACTGGGGACATCGCCGGTTGATATCGACAGGGCTGAGGATAGGCACAAGTTCTCGCAACTGCTGGATGAATTGGGTATCGATCAACCAGAATGGAAAGAACTCACCAGCATAAGTGAAGCAGCACAGTTTGCGGATAAGGTTGGCTATCCTGTCCTGATACGGCCGAGCTACGTGCTTAGTGGTGCCGCAATGAGCATAGCTTTGAGTGAGGACGAACTAAAAGAATACCTTAAGAAGGCGTCTGAGGTTAGCAAGGAGCATCCCGTGGTGATCAGTAAATTCATAACACGAGCTAAGGAGATAGAAATAGATGCTGTTGCAAGGAATGGCGAGCTCTATTGTTACGCTATCTCTGAACATGTCGAAAATGCAGGCGTACATTCGGGGGATGCAACGATGGTGTTACCACCTCAACGCACTTATTTAGAGACCATGCGAAGGATCAAGATAATCACCAGAAAGATAGCCAAAGCGCTAAACATAAGCGGACCATTTAACATACAGTTTATAGCCAAAGATAATGATGTTAAGGTTATCGAGTGCAATTTGAGGGCTTCGAGAAGCTTCCCGTTCGTCTCTAAAGTGTTGAAGCTAAACTTCATCGAACTAGCCACCCGTATCATCATGGGTAAGAGTGTGCCAAAGATAGATCGCTCTTCGTTTGACCTGGATTATGTTGGGGTAAAAGCGCCACAGTTCTCCTTCAGGAGGTTAAAAGGGTCCGACCCTATCTTAGGTGTGGAGATGACCTCCACTGGTGAGGTGGCCTGTTTGGGTGACGATTTCAACGAAGCATTCCTGAAAAGCCTGCTATCGGTGGGTTTCAAGTTACCCAAGAAAGCCATCCTGTTATCTACCGGCCCGATAGATAGTAAAGCGGAGCTACTTGAGAGTACGAGGATATTGAAGAAGATGGGGTTTAAGCTCTATGCTACTCGGGGGACAGCCGATTTCCTGAAAGCCAACGGTATCGAAGCAGTACCCCTCTACTGGCCGCTGGAGAATAAAGAGCCCAACACCGTCAGTTATATAGCGGATGGTAAGATCGATTTGGTGATAAACATACCCAAGAATATCGAGAAAGAGGAACTCGACAACGATTATCTAATAAGACGGGCAGCGGTCGATTTCGGTGTACCTCTGATCACTAACGTACAGCTGGCGAAGCGGTTTATTGAGGCGATTTCTAAGGTATCGCTGCATGACTTAAAAGTCAAGAGCTGGGATGAATACAGTTAGTTACCTGCTATTACCGCCCGGTGAGTGCGTCAACCAGATATACTTGTTACACAGGTTTTAGATTGACACATGGTGATTTTGTGTATTTAACTTTTATGAGGGTACTCATTTCCGAACGTGCCATTAAGAAAAAAGTTAAACAGCTGGCTGCTCTTCTTGCACGTGAATATAAAGGTACAGATTGCGTGTTTGTAGGTGTCCTCTATGGTGGGTTCGTGTTTCTTGCGGATCTGGTGCGTGAGTTACATCGTTACGATTTACATCCAGCGATCGACTTCGTCCGCCTAACAAGCTATCAGGGTACCGAATCCACCGGCACCATACGTATATATAAAGATGTGGAGCTCGACCTCACCGCCAAACGTGTGCTTATCGTTGATGATATATTGGATACCGGTATGACGTTGAAGTTTCTGAAGGAACACCTTTCACAAAAAGGTGCAACCGATGTCAAGCTCTGTGTGTTGCTCGACAAAAAGGGTAGACGTAAGGTGGATATCACCCCCGATTATGTGGGGTTTGAGATCGGTAACTACTTTGTTGTCGGCTATGGGCTCGATTGTGACCATCGCTATCGTAACCTACCCTATATCGCGATATATGAAGGATAATGTTGTGGCTCTACCTCATCTGTGTACCATTTAAACCAGATGTAATATCTGAGCTCAAACTACAAGGTGTATGGGAGCA